>NZ_MKXT01000018.1:0-42638 GCF_001913985.1 Corynebacterium sp. S5S1 | reverse complement strand
CTTCAGGCACTTCTACCGGAACGATGTGGTGAGACATTGGTGCTGGTTAGACCGGAACGATCTTATGAGACATGCGGAACGATGTCTCCGAACCAGACAATTGCCTGGGCATTCAGCCGCGACCCGCACGCCGGGGTGGGGAACAAGCCGAAGCGAGTTCCGCAGGAGAAGTAGGCACGTATTCTCGGCTAGAGAATTTCACCCAATTGGGAAACGCAAAGGTAAACGAAGGCGACGGAGATTATCGCCATCAAGGTGTTGACGATCCAACCGTTTCTCCATTGCTTTGGGGTGTGTTTGGTATTCAGCAGGACCAAAAGGGTAAGGCCTAAGAACGGCATAAACAGAGTACCTAGGACTCCGTAAGCGATAATGAGTCCGGTTGGCTTTCCAAGGAGTAGAAGTAGCATTGGTGGGAAGGTCAGCCAGATGAGGTAAGCGCGGTAATATTTTCCCCGGTACTTGTTCGGGGACCTCCCTACAGTGGACAGACGATTCCTCAGCTTCGTGCACATCTTCCGTGCAGTTCACGACCAACTCAAAGCTGCGGGCACAGTATCAAGCACCCATGATCTCGCTTCAACTTGAGATGTCCTACGCGCTCGTCCGTGGACTTCTCTGAGGCGAGAAATATCCGAGTTTTGGGACCGTCCTCGAGCTCGAAGGAATAAGAAATGCGGGAGCCGTGGCGTATCCGTCAGGCCGCGGCGGGAATCGTGACGCGCCTGACCGATGGCGGGGAGGCCTGGCCCAACTGGGAGGATTCGGCAGTTCCACCGGAAAACTTGGCGGACTACCTGCGGGATTTGTACGCATTGATGGCAAAACATGAGCTGCGCGGTATTCCATTTGGTCACTTCGGCGAGGGCTACGTGCACGTGCGCATCTCCTTCGACTTCGGCACGGAGGAGGGCATCGCGTAGTTCGAATCCTTCATGAATGAGGCAGCGGAGTTGGTCTCGGCCCATGGTGGTTCGCTCTTGGGCGAGCACGGCGATGGCCGCTCACGCTCGGCGTTACTGGACCGCATGTACTCGCAGGAGATGCGAGAGCTATTCGAAGAGTTCAAGGAGATTTTCGATCCGGAGATCTTCTTCAACCCGGGCGTTCTAGTAAAGCCGGAGGCAGTGACTGAGGGGCTGCGCATGGCGTCGGGGCAGCGGCGCTTTGGGCTCACGCCGGTGTACAAGTTGGGTAAGGACAAGGGCTCGCTGGTCAACGCCATCAATAGGTGCGTAGGTGTATCCGCGTGCCGCAGTGAGACGGGCTCGATGTGTCCGTCCTTCCAGATGACCGGCGATGAGATGCACTCGACACGTGGACGTGCGCGCATGTTCAGTGAGATGTTCCGCGGCGAGTCCATCCAGGGCGGCTTTGAGTCCAAAGAGGTTGAGGAAGCCCTCGACCTGTGCCTGTCCCGCAAGACGTGCGTTTCCGAATGCTCGGTGAACGTAGACATGGCGGCGTACAAGGCGGAGTTCCTACACAACAATTACAAAAGCAAGCTGTGCCCAGGCGCCCACTAGGTGATGGGCTGGCTGCCGCTGCTGGGCTATATCGCACACAAGATTCTGTTTCTGCCCGCGCTCATCGACAAGGCGATGTCCACCAAGGGCCTCGACGAGCTCATCGCGAAGGTGGGCGGCTTCGACCCGAACCGCCTGCTCATCCGCTTCACCCACGCGTCTCTGCGCAAGTGGCACAAGCAGCACGCCACCGTCGCTGCGCTTGACGACGTCGCGCACAACGGCACCGCGAACAACAATGACAAGGCGACGGTACCGCCGCTGGCCGACAACGAGCAGACGGTCGTGCTGTGGCCGGATTCCTTCAACTCCTCACTGGGTACTTCACCAGCGATGGCCGCGGTGGAGGTTCTCGAAGCAATCGGCTATACGGTGGTCATACCGCAACAGTTCGTATGCTGCACCCTGACCTGGCACTCGACTGGGCAGCTCGACATGGTAAATCGCGTGCTGCGGCAAACGGCAAAGGTGATGAAGCCCTACCTGGACCGCGGGCTTCCTATGATTGGCGTGGAGCCCTCATGCACCGTGATGCTGCAACATGAAGCCGCTGAGCTTTGCGACGACCCTAGATACGGCGCAGTGATTAAGCACCGGGCGCGCAACACTCACTCGTTTAGCGAGCTTATTGCCAAGCGCCTTGAGCAATTCGTCGCCGCCTGCGTCATCGCGCCGGGCGATGTCTCCGCGCTGACATAGGTGCATTGCCATGAAAAGTCCTTAGGCGACCCGCAACATTCCGCTGCCGTGCTGCGGGCATTGGGGATCAACGAGGAACAGATCGCTACCAGCTGCTGCGGCCTGGCCGGAAACTGGGGCTTTGAGAAAGGCCGCGCTGAAGTGTCCATGGCGCTGGGGAGCGCGAACTGTTCCCGAAGGTGAGGAAGGCAGCCACGGAAGGCAAGGTTGTCATCGCTGATGGCTTTTCCTGCCGCACTCAGATTGAGCAGGGAACAGGAAGCGATGCCAAGCACATCGCGGAAATAGTCCGCGGAATCTTGGATGAGGCGACCTAATACAACTAAGAGATGGTGATCTCAAGCTAGCCCACCATCCAACGAAGATTATAAGTTTTTAATTAGAAACGAGGTGTTGCCGAGCCATAAGGTTCGTGCGGACGACGGCGCTTGAAACCGGTGCAGTGGACCCTGAGATGTTTCGGTGCGATACGTGAAGGACGGAACGCAATTTCACGAAAAGGCGTGTAAGCACGCTTAGATGAGTGATTCATTTTTCCTCGACGGTGAGAGAGATTTTCATTTAGGTGGCATATCTCAAACCACGGAAACCGCTAAGTTATTCAAAACCGCCAACCATAAGATTACGTTAAGTAATTCCCAGAATACGATTGGAGTGACACAACCGTCACTCAGATAAATTTATTCATCTATCGGGTGGAATCCATCAGTGGAATTGGAAGCGTCGGATGTTGAAGTATTAATGGGGTATTAATCTGTGGTTTGCAAAAGATTGCGGGCTACTGATGGGGGTGTCGCACAAGCGCTGGCGCGACAAAGCGCCAGGTCTTCGCTCTGTTGTCTGGATATGGGTGTAGATATTGAATCTAGATTGGTGGGAGAGGCCTTTGACTAGCTAAATTATTCATGTGAAAACTGTCGACGAGTACGCCGTCAAACAAATCCGCGGCCCCTATGTGAAGCTTCCGAAGCATCCGGATCACTGCGAGACAGTCGATCAGCTTTTGGAATACGCCAAGAGGAGGAAAGCAGAGGGAGCAGTCCTCGGCGTCGATCTTTTTGCTGGCGCCGGAGGCTTGAGCCAAGGGCTAACTAACGCGGGCATTGAAGTTGTGCTCGGAGTCGATCACTACGACTACGCAGTCGAGACTCACGCTGCTAGATTCCCTGGAATTTCAGCAACTTGGGATCTATCAACTCCTGAAAGTGTTGAACGAGTTGCCTCTTTGATGAAAGAAACTGACATCGATGTCTTAGCGGGCGGACCGCCATGTCAGCCTTTTTCTAAAGCTGGGCGTAATGGCATTCGCTATCTTGTTGAGAAAGGTATGCGTGATCCTGACGATCAGCGTCGAAACCTTTGGCGTGCGTATTTGGAAGTAGCCCTCCTTGCTCGTCCGAAAGCCGTTGTCATGGAAAATGTTCCAGACATGGCTTTGGACGATGAAATGTTCATCATGCGAAGCATGATTGAGGAACTGGAACAAGCCGGTTACAGCGTTGAAAGCCGTGTTATTGATACATGGCGTTACGGGGTTCCTCAATTCCGCCAGCGCTATATTCTTGTAGCTCTTAGAGACAGCGTTAAATTCGATTGGCCAGAGGAAGTAACGAAAAAGGTTACTGTCTGGAATGCAATTGGCGATATGCCTGAAGTAGAAGGTGGTTGGCGTCCTGAGGGAGGCGCTGATGGATGGATTGAATATTCAGGTCCGAAGACTGAGTTCCAGAAGTATATTCGCCGAGGTGTTTCGAACGCGGACGCTAGCAGGCTCTACGACCACATCACACGACCTGTACGTGAGGATGACAAGCTCGCTTTTGAAATGATGACTTCAGATACGAAGTACTCGGATCTTCCAGCTCATCTTCAGCGCTATCGATCAGACATTTTTAACGATAAGTACAAGCGGCTAGACGAAAATGATCTTTCAAGGACGATCACTGCG
The DNA here is from genome assembly GCF_001913985.1 of Corynebacterium sp. S5S1. NCBI lineage: Bacteria > Bacillati > Actinomycetota > Actinomycetes > Mycobacteriales > Corynebacteriaceae > Corynebacterium > Corynebacterium sp. S5S1. The sequence goes on along the minus strand of NZ_MKXT01000018.1, from coordinate 38,465 downwards.
CATATCGCTAAAGATGGCTATGGTTTCATCCACCCACGCCAGTCTCGGACTCTAACCGTACGTGAAGCTGCGCGACTGCAGACCTTCCCAGATGACTTCCGCTTCAGCGGTCCGCCGAGTGCTGCTTTCAAACAAATTGGTAACGCCGTCCCAGTTCGATTGGGCGAAAATATCGGAAAGTCTGTACTCGATTCTCTAGAGCGAAATACGAGTAAGCCCTATGACTCAATCGCGACCTCGGAAACCCTTGCTAAGTGGTACAATGAACAGCCCGAAGCTAACCTCATGTGGCCGTGGATTCGAGAAGGCAATCGTTGGCACGTTCTGATCTGTGAAATCTTCCTAGAACGAGCAACGCGCGGTCAAGTCCAAATGTTGTGGCCATTGATTCAAAGTTTGGAAGGACCAACGCGGGAATCTGGCGTCCCGGAAAGCTCATTTAGGACGGTCGTGGGTGTGTTCCAAGGCGAGCGTTTTGAGAAACGTCGTGAGAAGTTCTCACAAATCGTAGAACAAGTTAACGAAAAACCTGCAGAGTTTTGGAAGCCAAGCATCGATCCTGACGTATTTCCTGCGACTAATCCTGCGCTACGAAATATCCTTGAGCTCTCCTCGCCTGATGCCGGTGTGGAAGGTAAGAGCGAAGAGCCGGTTATCGTCGCGAAGGGTGTTTTGCGTGTTACATCGCGTTTTCAGGGAACCGATACAGAGTCACGTAACAAACAATCCGATGGGCGAATCAGCATCGCAAGACTGCTTGGCCTAAATGAAAATTCTCGCAGTGCTCATTTGGCTCTGTTCGAATTAGGTAGAACCGTGTGCGTAAGTGAAGGTCCGCGGTGTAGCTCGTGTCCCTTGCAGCGGTGGTGCGAATACGCACGCACTGCAACGGGCTCAGCTGACGTTCTCTTTTAATCGAAACCGAGGTGCTTCGCTAGTTCCGGCATTTCAGCCTTGAGGAGCTCAGAGATTGCTTCCAAAGCCTTGAAGTTACCGGTTCTAGCTGCCGCGGTTCGGAGAGCTAGGCCGATAGATTCACCGGACTCACTTCCACCAAAGTCAGGTTTGAATTCAGGCAGTTTTTCCTCGTCTACCAGTTTCCGCGCGTTCTCACGACGGTAAGCAGCGTCTGCTGCAATGCAAAGCTCATTGACTGGCCTTGCAAGCATTTTGCGTAACTGGCCCGGAAGATTCACCCGCATTTTGGCGACATTGATGTTGAACGCGTCGTCAAGGGTGGTGCCGAAATCGACAGATGCCCGAGCCAGCTTGGTGTGCTCATCAATCGTGCGGATTTTGGACCATCCGCCCCATTGGACCAAGCGGTCAGCTCGATAGATATATAGACCTTGCTGCTTGTTCCATTTGTCGATACCGGAGGCAGCATCGAAAGCTTCGCGAGAACTAAATTCGCTTCGCTGGGGTAGAAGGAATCGCCTGACCGTGACGGTGCCTGTGATGTCACCGTGTTCGATTTCAAATTCGTCTGAATCGAGCTCCTGAGTGTGAGGCTCGGAGCGTGCAAAAGGATCCCAAGGATTCAGCGATTCTCCGTTAACTTGAATCTCCACCTTTGCGTAGGCTTCGCCGGAAAGGAATCGGTGGAAAACCATCGACAAGTAGGAAGAAAGTTTTGGAGCAAGGTTTTCGATACGGCGCCTTGCCCAACCACTGTCAGGAGACTTGGCTGGCAGCAGTCGGTCTAGTTTGTTCCATATGACGAACGTTCCGCTTTCACCGAAGTGCTCAGCGGCGAGAGCAATTACTTCTTCCTCTTCACTGTGATCAAGTGTGACCCAGTCGTCGACTGTCTGGATGAAATCCAGATCAAGAATCCTTGCTTGGAGTGGAGCGTTGCTCGACTTACTGATGACTGAAAGACGCTTGCATTGCGAGAGCGATGCTGTCTTCAGGCCTAGGCCGTAACGGCCCAGTTCTTGGTCGGCATAGCTACGTCGGCTACCAAATCGCATAGCTTCGTCGATTGCTTGCGCAGTCATTCCATCACCGTCGTCTTTAATGATGACTGAGGAATTTTTGCCGTCGAATTCGATATCGATTGCTATCTTTGTGGCGCCGGCAGCAATTGAGTTATCGACAATATCTGCAACTGCAGATTCAAAGCTGTATCCGATATCTCTCAGGGAGGTAGTCAATCGGCGTGCAGAGGGAGCGATAGAAATCTGATTCATTATTCCTTTGTCCGCTTTTCGTTCTCGTATTCAACGCAGGAATTTTCGATCACTGGAATTAGTAACTCTCGCAGTTCGTCTTCCTTGTAAAAATCAAAGTCTATCAATGGCACTAGGCGCCGGACGTGTAGAGCGGCCAGACGCATGACCTCGGAGCGAGCAAGTTGCGTGTGATGCTTGTAAACCTCATCGAAAGCCGAAATGATTGCGCGCGCATTTATAGGATTGGCAGACAAGCTCGGACGCTCCATGACGCCTACGGCTTCGTCCTCACCAATCTTTTCGTTAAGGGTCTTTCCTAGCGTGGCTTGTCGCCACCAGAGTTTACGGAAAACATTTCGGTCACCGCCGAGCCAACGCTCGAAATCATACTTTGCATCGACATTTGGGTAGCGCCAAGCAGCTATGTCAGGAAGCAGCGCTAGAGTTAGAAAGTTCCAGATCTCTCCGTTCGCTGCTTCGGCGGGAACTAGATCAATACTGTTGTAGAGAATGTCAGCCGCTGGTTGGTCGAAGCTTCTTACCGCCTGACGCCCCAATTGCTCTGGAAAACCAAGTTCGTTTGCGAGCGCAACAATTTTCTTTCGTACCTCTGACAGCTCCGACTCTTCGACGAGTAAGGTCGCAAGTGGATCGTGATACTGCATTTCATGTCGCGTGGCGGCAAATTGCGTAAGTTCACTTGGGTCGTTAAATCGAGAGAAATCCCCGATTAACGAAATGGCGACCGAGTTGGTGAGTCGTGGGAAATACGTGATTGCCATTTATTTGGATTCCTTGAAAGTAAACGCTTGGACAGTCGCGAAAAGGGTGGATGGATCGTTGGCGATGTCGGCGTATGGCTTCTCCGGGAATAGTGCCTGGGCGAGATTGAAAATGCTTTCTGCCAGCGAGCCAGAAAACAGGCTATGACTTTCTAAGTTTTCGATTTCGTCCAAGCTTGGAGCGCGCAGGAGAAGCTGCGTAACAATGTCGGTTTGGAGATAACGCTCCCACATCTGTTTTTCTTTGCCAGAACCCTTTTCAAGCATTCTGCGGCTAGTGGGGTGAGCTGTGTTGATGAGGATTCTCAGGCCTGCTTGAACAGGCAGGAGAACGTCAGGAGAAACCTGCACTTTCCACATTGCCATTTGCGGGCGAATTCCGGTTTCTTTGAAATCCAGGGGAGTGATGGACATTTGTGACCCATCGCCCTCTAACCGAATCCGAAGTGGATAGCTGGCCCATAGGCGCGACCCAGGACGCTCTGGCGGAATTAAGTCCTCGTAGGCTACGCCTGGAGTCTCGAGGTCGACGTTGATTGCAATCTGAAGTTCTCCGCCGAGCAACAAACTGTCCAGCTCAAAGTGCAGCGTATTTTTGCCATCATGAAGCGATTGGCGAGGGCTTGCACCGCGTTGCCTAGTCTTGTTGCAGGACCAAGAGATTAGCCCTGAATATTCCGGTAAGTCTTCATCAGCAGCGAAAGAAATGAACCCCGCTTCCTTGGTAAACCGCTCGAAGTCGAAATCTAATTCTGCGAAGACTTCCACTTTGGATTCATAATCCCAAGTCGGGAGCTCTTCCGTTTTGCTGTCGAATGCTTCTCCGTCGATTACGACCTTGAAATCAATTATTTCGATGGAGTCTTGGGAAGGACGGTTGTAGCCAAAACTGACTGCGTTACTCATCTGTGCTTTCTCCAATCACAATCGAATTAGGTTTTAGGTTGTACTCGAACTCAAATCGAAGTGAGACGGCGGTGTCGTTTGGTTGCCAAACGTCGACCAGCAACGAAGCCTCTGGCGATTCGAGCAGGATCGGTGCATCAGCGGAAGCTAATGCATTTGATGCTGTATTTTCTTCGTCTGCCGTAAAGGCAATCTTTTCAATCTTCGGAACAGGTACGCCTAGTTTCGACAACTGTTCGTAAAGGTCACCTTTATCGGAGTTTACTGCGGGTTGAATCGTCAATCCCGCGGGCAGTTTATTAGACGGAATTTGTACATCGACGCTGAACGTTGTGTGCTTTCCGCCTTCTGCCTTTCGAATGGAATCGATTTCAGAGTTTGCAGTCGCGCGCGAGGAGGATTTCTTGCGTTGAACAGTTTTCAGCTTTGGCTTGATATAGCGGTTGCTGGTACCGCCTTCTGCATTAGAAATTAGCGTGCCTAGGGAACTAGACAGTTCCGCCGCTGAGCGAAAGTGTTGGCTTCGAGTGGGACGGGCATTCTCAAGTCCGACTGATTGAAGCATTTCTCGCAGTCTCGTGAAGAAGACACTGACAGGGTTGTTTGTGCTTCCCCAAAACTCTTTTAGAAGCTCTACATCGTGGGCAATCGTCTCACGGTTCCACTGGTGGTGCGCAGCCGGCTCGCTTCGGGCAAATACGCGGTCAGCCTCGGGGTCTGCCAAAAAGACTCCACAATACGGTTTTCCGTTTGCAGCTTCTGGAGCTTGGTAATATTCGACGACCATTCGGGGATTTCGCAGCGTGGCAACGTGGTTGGAAATATCCTGTCCGATGACAGTTTGCTCAGAAGAGATTGCATCGTTCAAACTCACGATCGCCAGCGTGCCTAGATCCTTCTTAGGACGCTTGCCCGAAATCGTCGTTAGACGACCAAAGTAGCTGTTATTCCAGACATTTGACGGCGGCTTTGGATTAGAAACTGCCTCTGAGTAGGCCATTACAAAAGGACGGAGGCCTTGATCCTTTTTTGGGTCGGGAATTTTCATTTGCTCACGCTTGTAGGAAACACTGAATTCGATCGGATCCATACCCGTGTCGATATCAATCATGTGTGGCCAAGCCCAACGAGTAAGGGAACTTGCGATTTGTTGAAGAACAATGCGGCCGCTGTCTAGGCCGGATTTAACCTGGTCTTCTTGGACAGAGAGATCAGGATTCAAAATCATGATTGAAGTACCGGTCTGCCGATCTTCGGTGAAGTAGCTGTCGAGGCCCAAAACTGCTGCAATTGCATCGGCAATTTGGCCTGTATAGGGTTCAGCAAACTCGGTGCGGTCAGTGCCGGTTTCCTCAACGGCGTGCTCTCCCCACCAGTGCCGGCCGGTGTAAGCGATATTGTCAGCTTGAAAGTCATCGGCATTAGACATGGCGATGAGTCGATTAACACGCTGACCATTTTCATCGATGGTTCGCGTGTAGACGACGATAGTCTTAACTTCGCTGGCGATGAAGAAGACGCCTTTGCCGAAGCCGTAAGTACCACCGGCTACCTTCTTGGTGTCGCTTCGACCGATGTTCCTAACGAATGAGTTGAAATCGGTAGGTCCGTCTACCGCAGCTGTTGCAATACTCGGGCCGCGAAGCCCGTACGTTCCAGAATCGCTAACAGTCAGTGCGGACAGACTGCCTGACTCAAGCGCGGATTCAAGCTGCGGAATTCCGACAAAGTCATTGCCAAAGACATCGTTCTTTAAACAATCGATTTGATGTTGGTTCAGCTCTACAAAATCGATCGCGAAAGTGACGCCGTCATCGTGGGATGCACGATCGCGGGCATCCCAACTGTTTTGCAAAGTCTCGCGGGTGAACATGTCCCAAGCAGAAAGAGCCTGGCTTTTCATCGTTCGAGTTACGGAGTTTGCGTAGACATCGCCGGAAGGATCGAACGGCTTTTTGTGGTGAAAAGGCATGAGTTACTTAATGAATGAGGGGATTGGCCGGTATCCAGGGATAGAACTTGGGCCGGCTAGGTCAATTTTGTATTGGAGGTCGGAGATTCGGTTCGCGGGGTCTTTGACCTCCACTCGTGGGAACTCCTCAGTGATTTCAAATTCATGGACGTCAACCGCGAAATAGTTATTGAAGGCTTTCGAATGTGCTTCATCGAAAACATCTATCCCGAGGAGGTACATTTTTTCAGTGAAGCTTTCAATATTGAAAGCAGAGTATGTCTGAAGCTCCTCAACGAGGGACGGAATCGATAGCGCTCCGTCAGGATGGCGATTATATCGACGAAATACGAGGTATAGCGGTTTATTGTTAGGGGTTTCCAGCTGGTTCCTGCCGTGGATAGATACCAACATTCTGTCCGCAGATGCCGTTCCCTTGCACTCAATCGCGCAGTCGTTAAGCAGGAAGTCGTGACGCGTCTTTTCTGGGCCGTACCAAGATTCGACGGCATTGGGCACTTCATCATGAAGCAAACCGAGCAGCACTTCTAGTTCGCAGAGGAGCCCAACTTCAACCTGCGGATCGATAACGAACTGCTTATCGCTGGAGAAGAAGTGACGCCACTTCGCAAGGAAAGCCGACACATCAGTGATTGATGCGTTTTCTTTCCCGTCGAGGAAACCTAGAAGCTCATCTACAAAGAAATAAAAGATGCTTCGTTGATTCAAATCCCGAAGAATCAGTCGTGCTTGGAAGTCGGTGTCGATTCCATTGTTGACGACCTTTCGACGAGTCAGATGAATTGCCTTGCTCTTCCTGTCATCGACGAAGGTGTCGAATTCCTCCTGGGAAGTAGGTATAATCAGGCCAATTTTTCCCGAGTAATCGGAAAAGCATTGAACGGCGCCGGCAGAAATTTCTACACCAGTACTTAGTGCCCATTCCTCGCCATTGTTGAGGTTCTGATCCTTCGAAACCGCCTGAAATAGAAATTCTGATTTGCTCAAAACTGACATTTCTAGGCCTCCTCACCTTCGATAGCTTGAAGAACTTCGCTTTCAGCTTCGGCGACTTGTTCCATGGTTTCGGCATCGAGGAAGTCCTGGGCGCTTACATATTCAGCGTCAGGATCTGGGTTGCTCGAAGTCGGGAAGAAGAGACCGATGCCGATCATTACGTCCTCAGCATTCAAATCCTTACGTCGATTTCTCGGAGTGATGAGTTTTCCAACGTTTTTGCCGGACTTGTGTACGAAGTCGGACGACTGACTTGTCTTTGAATCTGGATCGATGGCATAGATGCCTAAATGGGCGACGTCAGTGCCTACAGCTGCTTCGTACGCTTTCAGGAGTTTAGTTTCAGCTTTGGTCGACTGTGTTTCAAACTCGTCGATTAGTTCCTGCAACGCCGGCTTATCCAGATCGGCACTATTTAAGCGATCCAGCGAACCGACGAGGGTCTTAATGTTAGCGACATCCGGGCTTGCTGAAACCACCATCTGGGAACGATTGAGCAAGTTGAGTTCGCTGGTCAATCCTAAATCGATGGATTTAGGATTGTCTGAGCCAGACCTACCGAAGAAGGAAATATCCCATGCTCGGATAGAGCCTGTTGAGTGTTCCTTCTTGATATATGCCTTGAGCAGCTCCGCATTGTTTCGGCCAAGAGTGGATTCCTCGTAGATGGCATATTCGTCTAGGAATTTTTCAACGACGCTTGGAGGGACTTGTTTGAAGAACTTAGTACCGTTCTTCTTTTGATGCTCTTTTAGACCCTTGCCTTGAATGTCCTGGACCAAGGATTCCGACGCTTGAATATTTTGGGATAGCCAGTCTTTATTCTTGTGGCGGAAGAGAATCGTCTGGACTTTCTGGCCTGAATAACTGACTACTGCTGGGCGACTATTCTGCTGCTTTGCACGAGCCGTAACTTCCATCGACGGATGCGTGCGGATTCGGGCTTGGAATGTAAGCGGGGTTTCGCCGTCATCGGCGTAACGCGCTAGATCCTTTCGCAAGTCCGCTTCCACCAAAGCAAGGTCATGGAACCAATTCTCGAGATCTTCGGTCATCCAAATTCGCGGAAGGTCACCGTATCCGTTTCTGAAACCGAACCAGCGTCCCATCTGAAGAAGGGTGTCGTAGGCAGTAGCGTTTCGAACGAAATAGCTGCAGACGAGGCCTTCTAGAGTCAGACCTCGGGACAAAGTATTGCCGCCGACTGCAATAACAGTCTTCGGCTTCCCGTCTTCGTATTGAAGTCGTTGCTCGGATATACCATTGTCCATTACTACTTCAGTTGCTTTGAGGACGTCTGAAATTTGTGGCTTGATTTCCTCAAATGTCAGAGTCCCGTATCCCAGTGCTTCTGCGGAAACTTGCTCGGTCTCGTAAACCCATTGTGCTTCGAGAAGCTTAAGCATCTCTGGGTCGTCCTGCGCTCGCGCGATGAACTTCACTTGTTCTTGAACTAATTCGTGCAAGATCTCATGGGCAGCGGTGCGTACTGCAGTGTGAATCAGCATCGATGAATGCGCATCTTTTTGCCCACGCGCACGGCGAGCTGCAGTGGCGAGGATAAACCAGCGAATTGCTTCATCGAGGGACTTAGGAATTTCAGGCTCCCAGTTTTCGAAGCCCTTCTTTCCACTTGGAGGTCGTGTCGCACCGATTTCATCTTCGTCGATCGTCCGCACCATAGACAGACCATCCAGCTCTTCGGCGTCTTCGCCATTTAGTGGCTCACGGCCAAAGATAGTCTCTGTGCCGAAATATCCTTCCGGTTTGGGTAGTACATGGATGAAGTCCTTTGGATAGAGATCAGTGGTGTCATTTGGATCGATAAGGATATTGGCAAAAGGAGTCGCTGTATACGCGACGTATGCCGTCTTAGGATTCCGCAGAAGCGTTTTGATTTGGGCGTTGATTTTTGAGGCTTCGGCTCTGGCCTTGGGGGATACATTGATAGAAGCCTGATCAGATTCGTCGTCGATGACGAGAATAGGAAGATCTTTAGTAGCAATTTTTGCGCCCTGGAGGAAATTATTCAGAGCAGTAAGAATATGGCCGTTCTTCTTCACAACTGCGATATGTCGGTTCGCCGGCGCCCCAAGAAGGGTATCCGAATTCCGATTGTTCGCGTTGAACTGCGAAGCATTGAAGTCGCTATCGATATCGGTGAGTTTTACCCAGTTCGGTGTTTCATCGATGAGTTGTTCATTGATACGTTTCTGAGTCTGAACACGGAGATTATCCGTCATACCTGCCAGGACAATGATTAGCCTGTATCCGATATCTGCGGCCTTAGAAATCAAAGATATGAAGTTCGTAGTTTTGCCGCTTTGAACGAAGCCGAGTACTAGGCCACGGACATCGAACGTATCTTCAGCGGGCGGCCGAAGTGAGCAAAGCACTTTGCTCGATGCTTTGTCGACTTCGTCGAGCGCACTGCCGAGTTTGGGTTGAAGTACTTCCTTTACATGCGGCCAATAAATGTGGTTGTCGTAGTCTGGGCCGTCATACCAATCGCCGGAATCCACTTCATCCTGAATTAGGGAGTCGACAGCCTTAAACTTTGAGATTTGCCCGGCATTCTGGAGAAAGATGATTCGTGCTTCGTTGAGGAGCTCTTCTGGGGGCTTGACGAAAGGATTGTTGGAAGTCCTTTCTACTGCCGCATCTACAGAAACTCCCGTACGGACGGCATTTCGAATTTCTTCTAAAAGCCATTCGATTTTGAGGTCACGGGCAGTAGTCGAATTATCAGTCATTTTTTCTCCGGGGAATTGGTGAGCAAATTTAGCAAACTTGCTTTAAGACAATTCAAGATTAGCGGTGGTTTAAATAGCCCACAGGCAATTATTCAAATTATTTTGTGGCCTTTTCTACATAATTATTTTGCTAAATAAACACTGTTTGCTTGGGCGGCGTTGCCCAGAGCTGCTCTACCGCAGGCACGTCCGCCGGAGCCCACTCGAGTTCGAGGGCGTCGGAGATGTTGACCCAGCGCGTGGCGTCGTGGTCGGTGAGACTGAGATTGTCGGCTAGCAGAGAGGCGGTGGTGGTGCAGTAAAAGGTGGTGAGCTCGATGGTGGCGAAATCGTAATGGTGAACGGTGGTCGTTACTTCTTCGCCGACGGTGGCTGAAATGCCGAGTTCTTCCTTAAGTTCGCGCGCGAGTGCTTGTTCTGGTGTTTCGCCAGGTTCGATCTTGCCGCCGGGAAATTCCCACATGCCAGCAAGGGAAGTGCCAGGCTTCTTGCGGAAGGCTAAAAGCTGTGTGCGTTCTTCATCGACGAAGACGGCGCCGACGACGCGAATAGGATTAGACATGACTCTATTGTGCCTTGGATCTCGAAAACGTGTAGACAGTGAGCTGTTACTTAGATAACATGTCCCCAATGTTCGCGTAAGGCTGTCGCGCGGGCTTGATTTTTGTAGGCAAGCTTGAGGGGACGGTTTTACTGTGACTTCTACCGAATCGGTTTACTCCTCCCACCAGAGTCATGACGGGGAAATCCCGCAGCCTGGGGGACGGTGGAAACTCTTTTTATATAGCGCGATTGGCGCGTTCGTATTCTTCCTGCCGGTGACATATCAGGATAAGCGCTCCATCCCTTTGGACCACATGGTCACGATGATGCGTGAGGGGATTCCTGCCGCGGTGCCGTGGATCATTTTTGCCCTGGCCGTGTATGGAACGGTGCGGAGTTTTACTACCGGCGCGTTTAAAGAAAGTGTGCTTCAGGCGGTCTTTGCGGTGCTCAATATTGTGGGCGCGGTGGTTTCGTTCCTGATGGTTATTGATGCGTTGCCGTGGGTGCTCGGTGACGAGGATTTGGTGCCATTTTTGTGGAACTCCATTGCCACTCCGGTAGGACTTATCGTGCCGATTGGCGGTGCTTTCCTTGCGTTTCTCATTGGCTTTGGTTTGCTGGAATTTGTCGGCGTGCTCATGCAGCCCATCATGCGGCCGCTGTGGAAGACGCCGGGGCGCTCCGCCATTGACGCGGTGGCCTCGTTTGTGGGCTCGTATTCGCTGGGCATTTTGGTGACGGACCGCGTCTACCAAAAGGGCGGCTATACCGGGCGCGAGGCGGCCATCATTGCCACCGGCTTTTCGACGGTCTCTGCGGCCTTCATGGTTATCGTGGCCAAGCAGCTTGATCTGATGAAGATCTGGGGCACCTATTTTATTGTCACGCTCATCGTGACCTTTGTAGTGACGGCCATTACCGTGCGCATTCCGCCGCTGCGCACCATTCCGGATGAGTACTTTGCAGACGCGCACCCAGACCCGGAAAAGCCGGTGGAGGGCTCACGCATCAAGAACGCGTGGCGCGAAGCAATGCTGGCACTGCAGCGCGCGCCGTCCTTGTGGGAGTCCATCTGGGAGAATCTGCGCGATGGCGTGCGCATGGCGGCGGCCATCGTGCCTTCCATTATGTCGGTGGGCCTTATTGGCCTACTACTTGCGCGCTTTACGCCCATCTTCGAGTGGATTGGATACCTGTTCTACCCATTCGCGTGGGTAGTGCAGCTGCCGGAGCCGGTCCAGGCTGGAAAGGGCGCGGCCATGGGTATTGCGGAGATGTTCCTGCCCGCCACCGCAGTGGCAGGCAGCGACAGCATGGTGCTCAAGTTCGTCATCGGAGTGGTGGCAGTTTCTGCCATCATTTTCTTCTCCGCTCTGGTGCCGTGCATCCTGGCAACCAAGATCCCGGTGAAGCTGACCCACCTGGTCATCATCTGGTTCGAGCGCGTGGCGCTGACCATTCTTATCGCCACGCCGATTGCCCACCTGCTGTTTTGATAAGTTGAACCCAAGACGGGTTAGAGGATCGATACCGCTGGAGGGCAATGATGCTTATAGCCACTATTGCAGCTGAGGTAGCTTTTTGGCTTTGCTTAGTGGCTGGCTGCCTCTTGCGCTACGTCTTTAATCTGCGCAAACTTGGCTTGATACTTATGGCCGCGACCCCAATCATCGACCTGCTGCTCTTGGTATTTTTCTATGTGAGCCTGAGCCAAGGCGGTACGGCCGAATTCATGCACGGCTTCGCGGCCTTTTATATTGCTTTCTCGGTTGTCTTCGGCAAAGACATTATTGGATTCGTTGACCAGAAAGTTTCTGGCGCCAGCACTCGCAAAGGGGCCAAAGATGACCAGCGCAGTTTCACACAATGTGTCCTCGCAAGTGCTGGCGCAGCGCTTTTGCTGCTAATAGGCATTGTGATGACTGGCTTAGCGGGTAGCTTCTGGCTTGTCTACTGGCTCATCGCCGTTGCCTTTACTCCCGCTATGTGGTGGGGAGTCCAACGTTGGATGAGTAAGAAAGCTACCCGCTAAACTGCACGGCCCGGGTAAACCCCAACGCCGTTGGCGTTTAGTTAGTGAGGTGGGCCGTGACGATGTCATCGATTAATCGGGCTGCGGCCTTCGCCGTGCGGTTATCGATGTCAAAGGTGGGGTTGAGCTCGACGACGTCCACCAAGGCCAGCTTGCCCGTCTGTGCAATTGCTACGGCCATGGCGCGGATACGCTCGTAGCTCACGCCCAGAGATGCCGGGGCGGATACGCCCGGCGCGGTAGAAGCCGGTAGGACATCGAGGTCGATGGACAAGTGAACCTTGTCCTTGCCCTCGGTGGCGCGGGCTGCAAGTTCGCCGCATTCGGCCGGGGAGAGGTTGGTTAGCTCTTCATCCAAAGTGATGGCCACGCCAAGGGATTCGGCTTCATCAAAAAGCACCTTGGTGTTATTGGGGCGGGAGATGCCCAACACGGTGTAATCAAAGTCATCGCTAAGCTCCGAAATCTGCTTGAACGGGGTGCCGGAGGTGGCGTGGTCCGCGCGACGCAGATCGAAGTGGGCGTCCAGGTTGATGATCTTGGTGGCGCCTACAGCGCGGTAGAGGCCGCGGTGGGAGCCAAAGGCAGTCTCGTGCCCGCCGCCCAGAATGATCGGGAGGGTGCCGGCTTCGACGAGTTCCTGCACCTTTTCGGAGAGCGCATCGTGGGCGCCCTCGAGGTCATCGGCCTGGGTGGTGATCGTGCCGGTGTCGGCAAGTGCATGCCCATGGTGGACTGCCAGGGAACCCAGGGCCGACCGCAGTGCGGCTGGGCCTGCGGCTGCGCCTTGGCGGCCGCCATTGCGCAGCACGCCCTCATCGGAGGCAAACCCCAGAAGCGTTACGGGGGCGGGGGAGTCGGTGGACTGATTGATAACGCTATGCCAGCGAGCGTGCTCTGGTCCCGGGCCATCGGAGCGGCCGGACCATTCGGGGGCGGGGGTGAAAAGTTCAGCTTTTTCAGTGTTCATGGTTTTCGATGTTAGGTAAAACCGCGGCGTGTGGCAGGAAACTCTGCCTACAATCACTAAGCGTGAGTACCAACAGAGTCCCCGCGGCGCGTCACGCGATGGAGATCCTCAAGCTTTTATCCACCATCGACGTCCCTATTTCTGCTGCCCGCATCCAAGGTGAGCTCAACCTGCCGCGTTCATCTACGTACCACCTGCTGGCGGAGATGGTTGATGCTGGTTTTGTGGCCCATTTGCCGGAGCATAAGACCTATGGCCTGGGTCTGGCCGCGTATTCCATGGCCTCGGCCTATGTGACGCAGCAACCCTTGGTGCGCATGGCTACTCGGGACTTGGAACAGTGTGCGGCACTGGTGGGGGGATCGGGGCATCTGTCACGTATGGCTGGATCGGAAATTTTGTATCTGCAGGAGGTGCGTGCGGCCGGGGCTACCTCCTTGGTGACCGAGGTGGGCGTGCGCCTGCAAGCACATAAGACGGCATCCGGGCGTGTGATGCTGGCGCATCTGCCTGATGCGGAGGTGCGCGCCGCCTTTGATACTGCGGGAGGTAGCGGCTTTACCGCGTTGAAAGAACGGTTGAGTTTGGTAGCTGCACGCGGGTGGGACCAGGAGATTGAAGAAATTACTCGCGGTCAGGCCTCTGTGGCGGTACCCATCCTGGATCATTTGGACCGCCCAGCGGCGGCGGTAGCGGTGACGTATCCGGTAGGGACGTCGGATGCGAAGGTAGACGCCGCCATTCGAGCTTTGCTGGAAGCATCGGACAAGGTAGCGGCCAAAATGTACCGCAATCACAAAAAGTGAGGTAGCATACATTCATCGCGTTAGGCTGTCGCGTGACACATGGAATTTATTGATCCCTTATTTAAAGGAGTTTTTGCCATGCCTAACGCCTACCCAACTACCGTGACCGTTAACATTGGCGCGCTGAGCATCGAGGATGTCGTTGCCGTTGCCCGCTATGGGGCGACGGTGGAGATTGCGCCCGAAGCCTTAGAAGAGGTGGCCGCCACCCGCGAGCGCGTAGAAGAACTCGCGCAAGATCCCACCCCGGTGTATGGCATTTCCACTGGCTTTGGCGCGCTCGCTCGCCGTCATATCCCAGAGGAGATGCGCGCCCAGTTGCAGCTTTCCCTTGTGCGTTCGCACGCTGCAGGCACCGGCCCAGAGATAGAAGAAGAAGTTATCCGCGCACTGATGCTGCTGCGCCTGTCTACCCTGTGCACCGGCCGCACCGGTGTGCGCCCCGTGGTGGTGGAAACCTATGCCAAGGCCCTTAACGCCGGCATTGTGCCGGTGGTGCGAGAGTATGGCTCACTGGGCTGCTCCGGCGATTTGGCGCCGCTTGCTCACTGTGCGCTCGCCTTGCTGGGAGAAGGCGAGGTGCGCGTAAACGGCGAGCTGCAGGATGCGCGCGACGCCCTGGTCGCGGCCGGCATCGAGCCGCTGCAGCTGCGCGAGAAGGAAGGCCTAGCGCTTATCAACGGCACCGATGGCATGCTCGGCCAGCTCTGCCTGGCCATTACTGACCTGCGCGCGGCCGCAAAGACCGCCGATATTGCCACCGCCATGACCGTGGAGGGCCTGCTGGGTACCCTCGTGGTCTTTGCGGATGACCTGCAGCAGTTGCGCCCACATCCGGGCCAGGCTGATGCCGCGGCCAATATCCTCCAGGTAGCCGAGGGATCACAGATCTTGGAAGCTGCACTCGAGGAGTTCAAAAAGAATCAGGTACAAGATGCCTACTCCGTGCGCTGCGCCCCGCAGGTAGCCGGAGGCTTCCGCGATACCTTGGCGCATACCACCCAGGTGGCCGAGCGCGAGCTCGCCGCCGCGGTGGATAACCCGGTGGTAACCAAGGATGGTCGCGTGGTCTCCAATGGCAACTTCCACGGCGCGCCGGTAGCCTATGCGCTCGACTTCCTGGCTATTGTCGCCGCGGACATGGCCTCCATTTCTGAGCGCCGCACCGACCGCTTTCTGGATCCGGCGCGCAACCGCGGGCTGAATGCCTTTCTTGCCGACGACCCCGGTGTTGACTCCGGCCACATGATTGCCCAGTACGCCCAGGCCGGCATCGTCAGTGAGATGAAGCGCCTGGCCAACCCATCTTCAGCCGATTCCATTCCGTCTTCGGCCATGCAGGAAGACCATGTGTCTATGGGATGGTCCGCAGCCCGCAAGCTGCGAAAGGCTGTTGATGGCCTGCAGCGCGTGCTGGCCGTGGAAATCCTCACCGCCGCCCGCGCCATCGACATGCGCGAGGGCACGCCGGCCAAGGGAACCGGCGCGGTGATTGAGAAGCTGCGCGAGACTGTGGACGGCCCCGGCGTGGACCGCTACCTGTCTCCGGAAATCGAGGAGACCGTGCGCCTAGTTAAGGAGGGCGCTCTTATCGGCGCCGTTGAGGACGCTACTGGAAAGCTGCGTGGTTAATATGTCGACGATAACCCCTTGCCATTTTCGCCCTTTAAGGCGAGCACGGTGCCACGACCAATTGGTTGGCTCTCTAGCGTCGACGGCCAAGGTCGCGAAAATATCGCTCCTTATAGCCAGTGGCAAAACCTCACCTTCGATCCACCCATGGTGATGTTTTCGGCCAACCAGTACCCGGATGGTCGCTGTAAGGACACGGTCGTCAATGCCGAGGAAACCGGCTGGTTCGTGTGGAATATAGCTACCTATGACTTGCGTGAGGAAGTCAATAAATCCGCCCAGGTGCTCGATTATGGCGACAGTGAGTGGGACCGCCTGTCCGTCACCAAGGAATATGCGGACAATTACCGCATTCCCATGGTGAAAGAATCGCCGGTGAAGTTCGAGTGCCAGTACAAGACCACGCTGCGCGTGCCCGGTTCCGACGACGCCGCGCGCGCCGGGCTAGAGGGCAGCGCGTAGCGCCTCAGCCATGGCCTGCTGTCCCGCGTGGGTGGGGTGCATAGGGAAGGAATTGGTGTCCTTGCCCGTAAAGTCCACCCACGGCGAGGGGGAGCAGGCGGTGTGGTCTAGGGCGGCGTCGGCAAGCACGTAAGTAGCCCCATGGCGCTCGGCGGCCTCGCGCACTGCCTGGTTGATGCGCTCGATGGACTCTGCCAACCATTCCCGGTCAGTGGCCGGGATTTTTTCTATGTAGGGGCAGGTCTCTCCAGGCTTAATCAATGGCAGATAGCCGGTGGCGAGGACCTTCGCATTAGGGGAGCGGTGGTGGATTTCCTCGTAGACCTTGTCGAGCCGGCGGGGCAGATCGCGGATTTCTAAGTCAATCTGCGCGCCTGATTCCGCCTGGCAGATATCGTCCGTGGCGCACTGGGTAAGCCGCACGAAGCTGGCGTCATTGCCGCCGATGGATAGGCTGACCAGGTCGGTGTCCTCGCGTAGGGCGTCCACCTGGGCGGGGTGCTCGCCGGCCGAGGAGAGTACGTCGAGGGTGCTAGCGCCCTGGCAGGTGACATTGGTGAGTTCTGCGCCTATCTCCTTGGCTGCGAGCTCGGGGTAGGAATCTTGTGCGCGCACGCAGGTATTGGGCGGATCGAGCGGCAGCGTGGTCGATCCCATGGCCGCATAGGAATCTCCCAGCGCTACATAGTGGGGTGGCTGCGGTTCCTCGGCAGGGGTGGAACAAGCGGCGAGGAGGGCCGCGGAAAGGAGGGGGATGAACCGGCGCATGCAGGCCATCGTAGATCATTCCGCGGGTGTCTCATATACGAGACAGTTAGGGCTTATGTGTCATGGTACACAGAGCTGCGTCACAGTACCTTATGACATGTGACACCGAGCAAGTCCTCGGGGACAGCCCCGGGAAACCGGCCTAGGGGGCTTGGGAGGGTGTCGAAAAGCACGACGAAAGGAAGCCATGTCTCAACCACGCGAAGTACGCGCGCCGCGCGGAACCGAATTGTCCGCCAAGTCTTGGCAGACCGAAGCGCCCTTGCGCATGCTCATGAATAACCTCGACCCCGAGGTTGCAGAGCGCCCCGAGGACCTCGTGGTCTACGGCGGCACCGGCCGTGCAGCGCGCAGCTGGGAAGCTTTTGATGCCATCGTAGAATCCCTTAAGGACCTGGAATCTGATGAAACCCTGCTGGTGCAGTCCGGCAAGCCGGTGGGCATCTGGAAGACCAATGAGTGGGCACCGCGTGTACTTATTGCTAACTCCAACCTCGTGGGAGACTGGGCTAACTGGGAGCACTTCCGCAAGCTCGAAGATGAAGGCCTGATGATGTACGGCCAGATGACGGCCGGCTCTTGGATCTACATCGCCACCCAGGGCATCCTGCAGGGCACCTTCGAGACCTTTGCGGCCGTGGCTAAGAAGCGCTTTGGTGGCAGCCTGGCCGGCACCTTCACCCTGACCGGTGGCTGCGGTGGCATGGGCGGCGCACAGCCGCTGTCTGTCACCCTCAACGGCGGCGCCTGCCTCATCGCGGACGTGGACGAGACTCGTCTCAAGCGCCGCCAGCATAAGCGCTACCTCGATGAGGTGGTCACCGACCTCGATGAGGCCCTCAAGCTGGTCCTGGATGCCAAGGAAAACAAGAAGGCCCTGTCTGTCGGCCTGGTAGGCAACGCCGCCGAGGTCTTCCCAGAGGTCCTGCGCCGCCAGCGCGCCGGGGAATTTACCGTCGACATCGTCACCGATCAGACCTCCGCACACGACCCGCTGTCCTACCTGCCTTCTGAAATCACCGTAGAGGACTGGCATAACGAGGCCAAGGCAGACCCAACCACCTTTACCAAGAAGGCCCGCGAATCCATGGCCGCTCAGGTCCAGGCTATGGTCGAGTTCCAGGATGAGGGCGCCGAGGTCTTTGACTACGGCAACTCCATCCGCGATGAGGCCCGCAAGGCCGGCTACCAGCGTGCCTTCGAGTTCCCTGGCTTCGTTCCCGCCTATATCCGCCCGCTCTTCTGCGAGGGCCTAGGCCCCTTCCGCTGGGCCGCGCTCTCCGGCGACCCAGAGGACATCAAGGTCACCGACCAGGCGCTCAAGGAGCTTTTCCCAGACAACGAGCACCTGCACAACTGGCTCGATGCCGCCGAGGAGTATGTCGAGTTCGAGGGCCTGCCGGCACGCATTTGCTGGCTGGGCTACAACGAGCGCCACAAGGCCGGCCTGCTCTTTAATGACCTGGTCCGCGAGGGCAAGATCAAGGCGCCGATCGTCATCGGCCGTGACCACCTGGATTCTGGTTCCGTGGCCTCCCCGTACCGCGAAACCGAGGCCATGCTCGATGGCACCGATGCCGTGGCTGACTGGCCGCTGCTCAATGCCATGACCGCCGTATCTTCCGGCGCTACCTGGGTTTCCCTCCACCACGGCGGTGGCGTGGGCATGGGCCGCTCCATCCACGCCGGCCAGGTCACCGTTGCAGATGGCACCGAGCTCGCCGCGGCCAAGCTGCGCGCGGTGCTCACCAATGACCCGGGCATGGGCGTTATCCGCCACGTTGATTCCGGCTACACTCGCGCGAAGGAGGTCGCCGACGAGCGCGGCGTCCGCATTCCGATGGAATTCAAGGCAAGGGACTAGATGAGCACACTTTTTACCGGCATTTCAGAACTCCGTACGGTCAGCGAGCGTGGCACGCTTAACGACGCCGCCATTATCGCCCAATCCGGCACCATCGCCTGGGTCGGCCCAGCCTCCGAGGCACCGGCGGCCGACGAAAAGGTGGACCTAGGTGGCCGCGCCGTTCTGCCCGGCTGGGTAGATTCGCACACCCACATGGTCTTCGACGGTGACCGCTCCGCCGAATTCGAGGCCCGCATCTCCGGCGGTTCCTATGAAGCAGGCGGCATCGCGGTGACCATGGACGCCACCCGCCAAGCCGGCACCGACCGCCTGGACAAGCTGGTGACGGATCGCGTGGCCGCCGGCCGCCGCGGTGGCACCACCACCTTCGAGACCAAGACCGGCTACGGCCTTAACACCGAGTCCGAGGTGGAGGCTGCCAAGGTAGCCTCCCGCCACGTCGATGACGTGACCTTCTTGGGCGCGCACCTGGTCCCGCCGGGAGCGGACGCGGAGGAGTATCTCGATGAGGTCGTTGGCCCCATGCTCGAAGGCGTTGCCCCCTATGTGCAGTGGATCGACGTCTTCTGTGAGCGCGGTGCCTTCAACGAGGACCAATCCCGCCGCGTGCTGGAGGCCGGTAAGAAGCTGGGCCTTGGCCTGCGCGTGCACGGCAACCAGCTGGGCGAGGGCCCAGGCGTGGCCCTAGCCGTCGAACTGGGCGCCGCCTCGGTAGACCACGTCAACCACTTGAGCGACGAGGATGTCGAGCTGCTGGCCAGTTCCGCTACCGTAGCCACCATGCTGCCGGCCTGTGACCTGTCGACTCGCGAGCCGCTCGCCCCAGGCCGCAAGCTTCTCGACGCCGGCGCCACCCTCGCCATTGCCTCCAACCTCAACCCCGGCACGTCCTATACCTCCTCGATGAACTACTGCGTGACCACCGCGGTCCTGCAGCAACATCTCTCCGTCGATGAGGCCATTCACGCCGCCACCACCGGTGGGGCGACCGCCCTGCGCCGCCACAACGTTGGCAATGGCCTCGACCCGCAGGGCCGTCCCGCCAAGGGCACCATCGTGGAGGGCGCCGCAGCGGACCTGCACGTGCTCGACGCCCCCAGCGCCGTGCATTTGGCCTACCGCCCAGGCATGCCATTGAGCTACCGCACTTTCGTCGCGGGCGCTTAGGATATGGAGTTTGGGGCGGCAATCGCGTAGGGTTGGTGAAGCAATGAGCATTACCGATAACGCCACCGGCGGCGTCAACGAGCCGGAAGATTTTAATAAGTCGGAATCTCAGGACAACTCGCAAGGTGTCACCAAGGACACCAGGGCTGCGAATACTTCTGAGGACACCGGCGCTGAGTCCCAAGACTCAGCCAACGACAACTCCCAGGGGTTCGCGCATCTTGGTCTGCCAGAGAAAATTCTGGAGGCCGTTGCGAAAGTAGGCTTCACCAAGCCGTCCCCCATCCAGGAAGAAACCATCCCGATCTTGATGGAAGGCCGCGACGTCGTTGGCCTCGCCCAGACCGGTACCGGCAAGACCGCAGCCTTTGCGTTGCCGGTTCTGTCGCAGATTGACACCAAGGCCCGCCATCCGCAGGCACTCGTGCTCGCCCCAACCCGCGAGCTGGCTCTACAGGTGGCGGACTCCTTCCAATCCTTCGCCGAGTCTCTCAAGGGCGTCGAGGTGCTGCCTATCTACGGCGGCCAAGCCTATGGCATTCAGCTATCCGGTCTGCGCCGCGGTGCGCAGGTCATCGTGGGTACCCCGGGGCGCGTCATCGACCACCTAGAGAAGGGCTCGCTGGACCTGTCCCAGCTGCAGTTCCTCGTCCTCGATGAGGCCGATGAGATGCTGAACATGGGCTTCCAGGAAGACGTCGAGCGCATCTTGGAGGACACCCCGGACCGCAAGCAGGTGGCGCTTTTCTCGGCCACCATGCCGAACGCTATCCGGCGCCTCTCTAAGCAGTACCTCGATAACCCCGCCGAGGTTACGGTGAAGTCCGAGCGCCGCACCAATGACAACATTACGCAGCGCTTCCTCCTCATTCCGCACCGCGCGAAGATGGATGCCTTCACCCGCATCCTTGAGGTCATCAATTACGACGCCATTATCGTCTTTTGCCGCACCAAGCACGAGACCGAAGAGGTAGCCCAGACCCTGCGTGACCGCGGTTTCAGCGCCGCCGCCATCAACGGCGATATTGCGCAGGCGCAGCGTGAGCGCACCGTCGATCAGCTCAAGGATGGCCGCCTAGACATCCTCGTGGCTACCGACGTCGCCGCCCGTGGCCTCGACGTCGAGCGCATCACGCACGTGGTCAACTTCGATATCCCGAACGATACCGAGTCCTACGTGCACCGCATCGGCCGCACCGGCCGCGCGGGCCGCTCCGGCGAAGCCATCCTGTTCGTCACCCCGCGCGAGCGTCGCATGCTGCGCTCCATCGAGCGTGTGACCAACGCCCGTCTGGAAGAGATGGACCTGCCGTCCGTCGATGAAGTCAATGAAAAGCGCAAGGAAAAGTTCGCGCAGTCCATTACCAACTCCATGGACAATAAGCAGGCGGACTTCTTCCGCACCCTGGTGCGCAAGTACTCCGAGGACAATAACGCGGCCATGGATGACATTGCCGCGGCCCTCGCTGTCATGCTTCAAGGCGGCAAGAACTTCCTAATGGAAGACAAGCCCCTGCCGAAGCCGAAGCGCGACCGCGACCGCCGCGACGATCGCAAGCGCGATTTCAAGGGCGGCGGCAAGGGCCGTAGTCCTAAGCGGCCAGACGGAGACTTTGAGACGTACCGACTGGACGTCGGCAAGCGGCAAAATGTGCGCCCGGGAGCCATCGTGGGTGCTATTGCCAACGAGGGTGGCCTGTCTGCCAAGGACTTCGGCCGCATCACCATCGCGGTGGGCCATACCCTGGTTGACCTGCCAAAGAACCTTGACCCGGCAGTACTGGACCGACTGAAGGATACCCGCATTTCCGGCCAGCTGATCAAGATTCAAAAGGACACCGGCCGCCCGCCACGCCGTGATCACGGCGGCGGACGCAAGCGCGGTGGACGCTGGCGCGATTAGCAATTTCGACTCAATGGGCCTCTGCGGAGGCCCATTTTTTCGTGCCTTTTGACCTGCGGTTTTACTATAAACGGGGGTAGGGTGTCGGAGGGGTTTTGTATACTGAAAGCGCAAACATGTTCTAGAGAAACTTCTGCGGGGGAAGTCCATGAATGCGCCCTACTTTGCCAATACCAATCCAGAAAATTCCACCTCACAAGCAGCTACAGACATCCGCAAGGCCGAATACCTCCTATGGAAGCGCCTGCATCCAGACCCGGATGACGATATCGAAATAATTAGCCAATCACTGTCGGATCTCACCGGAACGCGGCAGTCCCGAATTAGAAATATTATTTTCGCCTTTGAGCGATTACAGGAGCTGCCGCGCCTTAAAGCCCGGCAGGAAGAGCTTTACCACTTAGATTTAGACCGGTTAATTACTATTGACCAATCGCTGTCCAAGTTGGGCGAGATTGGCACCGAACAATGCCTGCTTATCGACGCCGAATTAACCACCTACCTCACCCCCAAACGCCCCAACCAAAAACTACCGTCCCATCGCAACCTGCGACGAAAGCTGCGGGAGCTCATTGTCCGCCTTGATCCGACCATCGCCGCACGCGACCCGCGGCGCAAAGAGACTTATCACCTGGAGCCCACGGGCGGGGAGTGGGCCGCTGTTTGTCTCGACGTGGGCCTAGAGACTGCCGAAATCATTGACCGAAATATTCGCGGTGTGGCTGCGGAGAAGGACATTCCTTTGGCGCAAGCGGCGGTCGAGTTGCTTATTGGTGCGGCTGAGGCCAAGGCAAAAGTGGTGCTCAATATGTACCGCTGCGACCTGCCGGATGCTCCTGCTTTCGTCCAAAACCTGGGTTGGGTTTCGCCGGAGGTTGCGGATGACATGCAAGCGCGCGCCACGACCGTGCGCGACATGGAGAAGGCTGCAGAAGACGAAAGTGGAAACTACGTCACGCCGCCGCATATCCGCGCCTTTGTGGAAGGGCTCGATGGAACCTGCCGGTGGCCTGGATGTACGCGACCGGCGATGGCTTCCCAGATGGACCATCGGCATGACTTTGCTGACGGAGGACCTACTTCGGCGGCGAACTTGACTTGTCTGTGTCAACATCACCACAACATCAAGACTGATGGGCGGGCATTTTATATCAAGGACCCGATCAGCGGGGATGTCGTCTGGCTCTTTGAGGATTCCACTTGGGTCTATGACGAAGCCAGCGGACCGCTTGCACCGAAGAACCGGAGGTGGGCGCAGACTGTGGCACAGGCGACGCGGCGGCGTCGGCAGAATGCGCACGAAGATGCGCAGCAGTTGAAAGAAGAGCTAGAAAACGAAGAAAGGGACAGTGAAGACACTGTCCCAGAGGAGTAAATGGCTTTCTAAAAGGCCACTTAGAAGTTGACGTACATCAGGATGAGGCAGATGATCCACAGGAGGTTGAATACGCCGCCGAATGCGGACAGCGGCTTCTTTGCTGCCGCGTAGTCGAAGGATTCAGTGGACTCGAGGGCGGCCATTGCCTTCTTCTGCTTCGGCAGAATGACGAAGAAGAGCAGGCACCATGCGACGATGGCTACCAAGATGGCGATGTGGAAGTTCACTTCGGACTTGTAGGCGTCGATATCGGAAAGGAATACGCCGAGGCCCAGGATAGGCACGATGGCGGAGATGTAGCCGTAGGTATTGGTGATGTTGTGTAGAACGCGGGCGGAGCCAAGGGCTGCTTGGTCACCTTGTGCTGCCTTCGCCATTTGGGTCTGGTAGGAGGAAGTGGATACACACACCGGGCCAATCAAGAGGATGGCCGCGGCCACGTGGAGGAATACAAGGAAAGAAGTCATTGAAAGAACCCTTCAATCGCGGAAAGTTGCCACGTCAACCCTAATCAATTTCCAGTCAGGAGGGCTAACCGACATTGCCTTTGCATCGCGCGTACATCCTTGGAGGGTAGAGGAAGGGAGTACTTGCGGGCGATGTCGGCGAGGCGGCGCGAGTAGTCGCAACGGTTGGCCGGGGGAAGCCATTCCGCAGGGAGGGAATCTGACTTTTCTTGGTTGAGCTCACGGCTGGTGGCTACGAGGTTGAGCGGATCGTTGCCAAAACGGACCTTGGTTTCGCGGTCCCACTCGGAAGCACCCATGTCATAGGCTGCGGAGAGGGGAAAAATGTGGTCGATCTCAATAGGGGAGGTAGCAGGAATAGTGGTGCCACTGTAGGGGTCATAGAGAGTTCCGCTACGGGCATGGCAGCCGTGGAGGGGATCGCTGGACTGGCTTTCTAGAATGACCTCACGGGTGGTACAGGCACCGTGGGGCTGCCAAATGCCGAATTCTTCGCGGTCGTAGCCGGTGGCCTCGGGACGGGAGGGAAGCGTGGTGACGTCAAAACGTGGAAAAGGCCACGCATACCATGCGCCGATAAGGACGGTGACGCATGATAGCGCGGCCAGGTAATAGGACTTCATGTCCTATTGGACTGCGCGGAGTCCGCGTTGGTTCCGACTATTTATCGGTGACCTTCTCTGCTGCTTCCTCGAAGTCGAGGTTGGAGTTATTTTCCACGAGCTTGGCTAGCTTGGTGGACTCTTCAAATTCGGCCACAACCTCTGGCTTAGGCTCTTTGGTGAGCTTGGCGACAATAACTGCCACGATGAGGGCCAGGAAGAAGCCTGGGACGATTTCATAGAGGACGTCGGAAAGCGGAGACATACCCCAGCCAATAGCAACGATGGCACCGGTAAGCATGCCGGCAATGGCACCGGCGGAGTTGAGGCGCTTCCAGTACAGGGAGAGCAAGATGATCGGGCCGAAGGCAGAGCCGAAGCCTGCCCAAGCGAATCCAACCAGACCCAAAATGGAGTCAGATGGGTTGATTGCCAGCAGGGCGGCAATGACCGCGATAGCTACGATGGCGGTGCGGGAGAGGTTGATGAGGACCTGCTCGCCTGGCTTCTTCTTGGCAAAGATGAGGAAGAGGTCCTCGATGAGGGAAGTAGAGACGACGAGCATCTGGGACGACATGGTGGACATAATGGCGGCTAGAACCGCGGTCAGGACGAAGCCTGCGGGCAGTGGGTGCATCAT
Organism: Corynebacterium sp. S5S1; assembly: GCF_001913985.1. NCBI lineage: Bacteria > Bacillati > Actinomycetota > Actinomycetes > Mycobacteriales > Corynebacteriaceae > Corynebacterium > Corynebacterium sp. S5S1. The sequence goes on along the minus strand of NZ_MKXT01000018.1, from coordinate 13,642 downwards.
GGCCTGCGCCATATCCAGGAAGATGGTTTCGAAGTTTTCCTGGTCGGTGATGCTGTGGCCGGTCTGGGTGAAGTAAACGGTGCCGGATAGGGCGACGAAGATAGCACCGATGACGGATAGTCCCATCCAAGTTACGCCGTAGAAGCGGCCTTGGCTGGCGTCGGAAGGCTTACGCAGCGCCATGAAGCGGACCACGATGTGCGGCTGGCCAAAGTATCCCAGGCCCCAAGCCAGGTTGCCGATGATGACGCCAGCGGAAACGCCCGCGAACATAGAGAAGTAGCTGTCATTTTCCACTACGCCATCGGTGCCGTAGGCATTATTGCCGGCGAAAGAGAAGATGGAGGCAGGATCGCTGAGAGAGACAATGGCCATAATCGGCACGATCATCAGGGCGACGAACATAAGAACGCCCTGGACGACGTCCGTATAAGACACCGCCAAGAAGCCACCGACGAAGGTGTAGAAGATGGTCACCGCAGCGATGACGAGCATGCCGGTGAGGTAGTCACCACCGAAGGTGGACTCGAAGTAGCGGCCACCGGAAACCATGCCCGAGGAGACGTAGAAGGTAAAGAAGAAGATAATGATGGCTGCGGAGATGATGCGCAGCAGGCGGGACTTATCGTGCAGGCGGTTTTCAAAGAAGGACGGCACGGTGATGGAGTTGGCCGCGATTTCTGAGTAAGAACGCAGGCGCGGTGCGACCCACTTCCAGTTAGCCCAGCAACCGACGAGCAGGCCGATGGCCATCCACAGCTCGGACATACCGGAAAGGAATAGGGCGCCAGGCAGGCCCATGAGCAGCCAGCCGGACATGTCGGAAGCGCCTGCGGAGAGGGCGGCTACGAATGGGTGCAGACCGCGGCCGCCCAAAACATAATCGTCATATTGATCGGTTTGTTTGTAGCTCCAATAGCCAATGGCTGCCATTGCGAGAAGATACACGATCATCGCAATGACGTACCAAGTTGAATCTTGCACGTTTTACTCCTTGTAGTGATCTGTAGGACATACCCACGTTAACTAGGTCACAAGGTTAACCCAAGCGAGAATACAGGTGTGGCGCATATCTCCGTATGGATTTTCTATCGTTCAACTGGGAAAAGGGGAGAACATAACGAGCATGTAACAAAATGGGAAGGGCTGCTATGCTGGCGGTTATGGCTTCTTACCTCGTGCATGGACTGTGGCTCCCCGTTACGGGACTTAGTCTATGGATTGAACAGGTAGAAGGGCACAAGATTGTCATGCCCAACGCCGTTCCTGAGGGCACCTTCCCGCCGGCGGTGGAGTCCATCTTGGCGAAGAAATCCTTCCGCAACCGAGCACGGGTATCGCTGCGCACGCCCAAGGGTAAGGATGTGTCCTTGATGGTGCCGATGGCAATGTTCGGCCCAGAAGAGGCTGTGGCGGCGCTTGCCCAAATGGAACACCTGAATCACAAGCCGCCCGCCACCATCGCGCCGGATCTCCAATGGCTGATCCATGCTTACAGCGGGCTGTGCAAGTTCGTACGCGCCGGGCGCGTGACCTTCCGGCTTGCTTACCAAGCCAATGAGTGGTTCCCCATGTGGCAGCTGGCCTCCGGCCTGGGTGAGCGCGGATGGCTTGCGGAGATGATGGCAGCTGCGCCGGGCATCTTGCACGTGAATAACCGGGCGCTGTCGGATGACCTGGCCGATGAGCTCACCCACTGGATTGCCTTCCGCGAGCTGCGGCCCGTGACGGAAGCACCGCGGCCAATGCCATGGCACGAATTCGCCCGCGCGTTGCTCGATACGCGGCCGATCCGGCGTGGACGCGCGCAGCTTTTGCGCGGGCTCAATGAGTGGAAGAATTCCATTTACGAGGTAGAGCTCCAGCTGGTCTACATCGTGGAGGAACCGCTTGACGATGACCCGGATGCAGCCAAGTGGCCGGTGCGCGTGCGGGTACGCTCGGGCACGGATTCACCGCGGCCGGTGTCGGCGCAGAGTTTGGATAGGGCGAGTGTGGAAAAGCTGCGCGAGGCTCACCGCAAAGCCGTGCGCATCGCACCCACGCTGGGGGAGACCGCGCAGCTGCCGCAGCCTGGCGACGGCGACTGGGACGTCTACCTTGAAACCCACCAGCTCACTCATTTTATTACCCACGAGGTGGATAAGCTCAAGGCCAGCGGCGTGACCGTCATGCTGCCCAAGGCGTGGGCGCAGATGGAAACTAAGGCCAAGCTGGAAACCCACGAGGCTCGCGATCCGGCCGAGGCCGCCACGAAGAAGCACATTGGCATGAATAAGCTGGTGGACTATAACTGGCGCATGTCCGTGGGCGATGTGGAGCTGACCGAGGAAGAGATGGAGGACTTGGTCAATTCCAAGTCCGGCCTCATCCAGCTGCGCGGCAAGTGGGTCATGGCCGATAAGCAGGTCGTTTCCCAAGTCTCCGGCTACATGGACGCGCTGCGGGAAAAGTCCATCGCGCGCAAGAAGAAGGAGCTCGAGCAGCTAGCCGCCTCCGCGGAAATGGCCAAGCAGCTCGACCAGCCAGGGTGGGAAGCCCTGATGGCGGACGTGGAGCGCCGCCGCCAAGAATTCAACGAGGGCGGCGAGGAGCACGAACAGGTCACCGTGGCCGAACTGCGCGAGCTGGCGTTGGAGTCCATGACCCAAGAGCCCATCGAGTTCACCGGCAGCACCTGGCACACGGCGCTGCTCGGTGGGGTGGACAAGGTCGCCCCGGAACGCGTGGATATTCCCGCATCCGTACATGCGGAGCTGCGCGAGTACCAGCGCCGCGGCGTCGACTGGCTGTATTGGATGTCGCGCAGTGGCATTGGTGCCGTGCTTGCCGACGACATGGGGCTCGGCAAAACCCTCCAACTACTCTCCCTCCTTGCAGTGGAGAAGGAGCGCGGCGAGCAGACCGGCCCCACGCTCGTGGTGGCACCAACGTCCGTGGTGGGCAACTGGGCGCGCGAGGCTCAGCGCTTCGTCCCAGATTTCAAAGTCATGGTGCAGCACGGCTCGAACCGCCCGCGCGGCGAGGACTTTTTTAAGGAGGCCAGCGAGTGCGACCTCGTTATCACCACCTATGGCACGGTGGGCCGCGACTTTAATGACATGGGCGAGGTGGGCTGGCAGCGCGTTGTCCTCGATGAGGCCCAGGCGATCAAAAACTCCGCTACACGCTCGTCCAAGGCCGTGCGCTCGCTGCCCTCAGAGCACCGCGTGGCACTGACCGGCACCCCGGTGGAAAACCGACTCTCCGAGATGCGCTCCATCCTGGATTTCTGCAATCCCGGCGTGCTGGGCACCGCCTCGTTCTTCCGCAATCACTTTGCCAAGGCCATCGAGCGCAATAATGACGAGGAAATGTCCGAGCGCCTCCGCCAGCTCACCGCGCCGTTTATCCTCCGCCGCGTCAAGACGGACCCGAATATCATCGATGACCTGCCGGAAAAGTCCGAGCAAATCCTCACCGTATCCATGACCACCGAGCAGGCCGCCCTGTATAAGGCATTGGTCAACCAGGTAAAGAAGGACCTGCAGGAGGCTACGGGCATCAATAAGCGCGGTTTGGTGTTGGCCTCGCTAACCCGTATTAAGCAGATTTGTAATCACCCCGCGCACTACTTGGGCGATAACTCGCCGGTGACGCTGAAGGGCAAGCATCGCTCCGGCAAGGTCAAAGAGCTCATGCGCATCGTGGACGAGGCCACCGAATCCGGCGAGCGACTCCTCGTCTTTACCCAGTACAAGGCCTTTGGAGATATCCTGCAGCCCTATCTGAGTGACCAGCTGGGCCGCGATATCCCCTTCCTCCACGGCGGCGTAACCAAGAATAAGCGCGACCAGATGGTGGAAGATTTCCAGTCCGAAGACGGCCCGCCGGCGATGATCCTTTCGCTCAAAGCCGGCGGCACCGGTCTGAACCTGACGGCCGCATCTATCGTCGTGCACATGGACCGCTGGTGGAATCCGGCGGTGGAAAACCAGGCGACGGACCGTGCCTTCCGTATTGGCCAGCGCCGCAATGTGCAGGTATATAAGATGATCACCGCGGGTACGCTGGAGGAATCCATCCAGGATATCTTGGACGGTAAGACGCAGCTGGCCGGCGCCGTGGTGGGCGAAGGCGAGGGCTGGCTCACCGAGCTGGACCCAGATCAGCTGGCCGCACTCATGAGCTACCGGGGGAGGGAGTAATCCATGGCCGTCAAAGGCGACGACAACGTCATCTATGCCAATTTTGGCACTCGAAAGCGGGTAAGTACCCCAGACGAAGTCAATCACGTCGACCGCAGCGGGCGCATCCTGTCCACTACGGCTTCGCGGATCGCAGCCTTTACCTCACACGGTGCGGACCGCGGCCGGATTACCCGCGGCCGTCAGTATGCCGAGGGCGGACACGTCGTAGGCCTCGAGGTGCGCAACGGTGCGATTCACGGGCGCGTGGCTGGCTCCCAGAATGAGCCCTTTGCGGTGCTCATCCAGCTGCCGTACCGCAATAACGATGATATTGCCCAGCTGGCCACCGAGTTCGCCCGGACCCCCAATTCCGTGGCCAATGCGCGCAAAGGCCTGCTTTCCGACGCCGCCTTGGACACCCTCTTTGCCCCCGAGGCCGAAGACCTGCGTCTGACCTGCGACTGCCCAGATGGCGAGTACGTGTGCAAGCACATCGTGGCGGTGGGCGATAAGCTCGCCACCCGTGCTGATGCGGACCCAGCCGTCATTTTTAATATGCGTGGTCTGGATTTTGTCCGTCTCGAGCGCATGGTCTTAGAGCAGGCCAAGACGGTCAGCCGCGAAAGCTTTACCCCGAGCGACCTGTCCGAGGAAGAAAAGAATGACATCTTCTGGAACGGCCGTGAGTTGCCGAAGCTGCCGCAGCCCAAGGTAGCCCCAGCTATCGATGACTCCGATCCGGACCTGTTGCGCAAGGCCATGCGCTCGGTTTCACACACCAATCTGGATCTCCTGCGCGCGGTATCCGATATTGAAGACCTCTACTATCACCTCTCGCACTAATGACTGCTACCACGTTTATCCACACCTCCGATTTTCAGCTGGGCATGACCCGGTGGTTTTTGAAGGGCGAGGCCCAGGGCCGCTTTAATGATGACCGCGAGGCCGCCATCGTCCGGCTGGGAGAGCTGGCTCAGGACACCGGCGCGGAGTTCATCGTCGTGGCTGGTGACGTCTTCGAGCATAATGCCCTCTCGCGCGAAATCCTCGCCCGCGCCACGGAGATGTTCAAGCGCCTACCGGTGCCGGTCTATGTCCTGCCCGGCAACCACGACCCGCTGGTGGCGGATTCGGTCTTTTATAAGGCCAGCGCGGACAATGTCCACGTCATAGCAGACTCGGAGCCCATCGAGGTCGCACCCGGCGTGGAACTGGTTGGCGCGCCGTACCTTTCCAAGCGCGCGAACCACGACTTGGTCCGCCAAGCGCTCGAACCGTTGGAGCCGGCCGCGGGCATCCGCATCGCCGTCGGCCACGGCCAGGTGGATTCCCACTCCGGCGAGGATGACGCCGATACCATCGACCTTGCTTTCGTCGAGGACTGCCTGGACCGCGGGGTCATCGACTACCTCGCGCTCGGTGATACCCACTCCACTGCGAGCCTCGGCACCACCGGCCGGGTGTGGTTCTCCGGTAGCCCGGAGACCACGGACTATAAGGAAACGAGTACTGGTGGCGGCGAATCCGATTCCGGCAATGCGTTGGTGGTGCGCGTGGGGGATAAGGTGGACGTCGACAAGCGCCGCATTGGCCGCTGGACCTTTGAAGCCCTCGACGCTGCCGTGGATTCCGCCGAAGACGTGGACCGCTTCCTCGCGCGCTTGGGCGAGTACCCGGATAAGGTGCGCACGGCCGTGAAATATAGTCTGCGCGGAACGCTCGGGGTCGAGGCGCATGCCCGCCTGCAGCGCGGCCTGGATGAGTACGAGGCCGTATTTGCGTCCCTGCGTCCGCGTGAGCGCACCATGGACCTTTACCTGGAACCCAGCGAAGAGGAATTGGCTAGCCTCGATATTTCCGGCTACGCGGCCGAGGCGCTGCATGAACTATTGGATAACCGTGAGGATCCCGTCGCGCGCGATGCCGCCAACCTGCTATTCCGCCTGGAGGGACAGTCCTAATGCGCATACACCGCCTAGAACTCACCAATGTCCGCGGTATTGAGCACTTGGCCCTCGATGAGCTGCCTGAGACCGGCGTCGTGGTCATCCACGGCGAGAACGAGGCAGGCAAGTCCACCATCGTGGAGGCACTCGATGTGGTGCTCACCGAAAAACATAGCGGCCGCTCCAAGCGCATTCGCGCCCTGCAGCCGGTGGGCAAGGACGTTGCCCCGGAAGTTACGGCCGAGCTGAGCGTGGGAGAGTACCGCTTCCGCATTGCCAAGCGTTGGCTGTCTAAGAAGTCGTGCGAGCTGAATATTTCTTCCCCACGGCCGGCGCAATTTACCGGCAGCCAGGCCGACGATGAACTGGAGCGTATCCTTTCAGAACACTTGGATCGCTCGCTTGTCGACGCCCTCTTTATGCGCCAAGACGACACCGGCGAGGCCATCTCTGCCGTCGGCATTCCTAGCCTCACCCGCGCCTTGGAGCGCGAATCGGGTCTTGCCGAAGAAGAGGTCTCCGGCGATGATTCCGCGCTCTTGGCCCGCGTGGACAAGGAATACCAGCGCTACTTCACCGCGGCGAAGGGTAACCCGGCCGGCGAGTACAAAGAATCTGCCGAAGCCCTGTCCCGCGCCGAAGAAGAATACGCAGAGGCTACCCGCGTACTGCGCGAGCTCGACTCCGTGGTTGAGCGCTATGAGCAACTCGAGCGCGACCAAGCCGCCGCCCAGTCCGAACTTCCCGCTGCGCAGGCCGATCTCACTGACAAGCGGTCTCGGGCCGAGGAAGCCGCGACCGCGCAGGCCAAGCTGGACTCCCATAGAGCCACGCTCGAGCGTGCCACGGACGACCTCGCTCGTGCGCAATCCGCAGTCACCGAGCGCGCCGAGCTCGTCACCGCCGCTGAGGAATCTGCCAGGGTCACTGAGGCTGCCCAGTACAAGCTCACCGCCGCGCAGGACAAGGCTAAAGAGGAGGCCGAGGAGAAGGAAAGATTAGAAAAGCGCTTGGCGGAGGCCAAAGAGGACTATGCCGCGGCTCGTAGTACGCTTAAGCAAGCGCGCCGCCAGCAAGATAAGCAGAAATTTGAGCAGCTCAGTGCCCGGCTAGAATCGCTTGACGCCCTTGCCGCCGAGGCGGATCAAGCCCGCGCCGTCATTGCGCAGCGCGGCCGCGAGGTGACCGCGGCCGATATCACCGGTTTGCATAAGGCGGACTCGGCCCTTTCGGTAGCAGAGCGCCTGCACGAGGCTGCGGCCGCCAAGGTGCATTTTTCTGGGCCGGCGGGTTCTACCATTCGCGTCGATGGCGAGGACGTCGAGGTGGGGGAGGACACCGCCGTCGAGCTTGTCGATTCCCGCGTAATCACCATCGGCGATATCACCGCCCGCTTCTCGGCCGGTTCCTACTCGGCCGAGGACACCCAGCGCGATGTGGAACAGGCCCGCACCCGGCTGCACGATCTGCTCGATACCTTGGGCGTGGGTTCAGTGGCTGCGGCCGAGGAAGCCCATGAGACGCACCGTGCGCAGAACGATGCCCTCGATGCGGCTACCCGTGCGCTTAGTGCCGAGCTGGGTCCAGATGACTTGGCCGGCTTGCGCTCCCAGCATTCCGCGCTGGCTGAAAAAGTCGCGGACCTTGAAGATACCGCCGAGGTAGACCTTCCTGCCGCTGAAGCCGCAGAGGAAGCCGCGAGCGAAAAGGTCGATGCGCTCGACCGCGAGCTTATGCCGTATCGCGAAAGCCGCCTTGCTCACGAGGTGGTGCGCCTAGATGCCGAGCTAGACGCCGCCCGCGAAAATGCGCAGCGCGTGACTCGAGACCTTTCCTCCGGGCGTGAACGCGCCGCTGACGGGGACCTGCGTGCCGAGGTTATCCGCCTGGAATCCGTAGTGGCGGACCTGCGTGGGCAACTGGATCAGATGGAAGCTGTGGACCTTAAGACCGCCAACTCCTTGGTGGAAGGCGCGCAATCCCATCTGGATTACCTCACCGAACGCATACAGCGCTGCGAGGTGGACCTCGGCCGGCTTTCTAGCGAGGTGAACTTCCACTCCGGTGCCGCCGATCGCGCACAGCAGGCCACCGCGGCGGTAGAGATGGCTCGGGCGGTGTACGAGAGCGTCGACAAGCGCGCCCAAGCAGCCCGTTACCTCCGCGAAATATTGCTCAAGCACCGCGATGCCGCCCGCCAGCGCTACGCCGCGCCCTTCGTGGCTGCGCTCTCACAGTTGGCGCGCACTGTTTATGGTGGCGAAATCACCTTTGAACTCGATGAAGATCTACGTGTCATCGCTCGCACTCAGGACAATGAGACGGTAAGTCTGGCTAGCCTTTCTGGTGGTGCCCGCGAGCAATTGGCCATCCTCACCCGCTTTGCCATTGCACAATTAGTGGGGGCGGAGTCGGTACCGGTCATCGTCGACGATGCGCTGGGTTCTACTGACGCGCACCGTCTGCAACTAATGGCCACGCTCTTTTCCCATGTCGGCCGGGATAATCAGGTATTGGTCTTTACCTGCATGCCAGAGCGCTACTCCCGGGTGCCGGGACGCGACGAGCGCGACATAGCTTCCCTCAAAGGGGTAATCTAGGTCCCATGCCTTATCAAACTCGCTGGTTAAACGACGAAGAACAGGAGCTATGGCGCCTGTTGCTTGCCGCTGTGCGCAAAATAGATAGGGGAATGGATGAAACGCTGAAAGCCGGCGGGGAAGTCTCTGCCTCCGAGTTTGCCGTCCTAGTCGCTCTTTCAGAGGCGCCCGAACAGCGCCTGCGCCTGCGCGAGTTGTGCACGCAGCTGGAGTGGGACCGCTCCCGCGCCTCCCACCAAGTAACCAGGATGGAAAAGCGCGGCCTATTGTTTAAGGAACCGGACGAGGACGATGCCCGCGGTATCAATGTGTGCGTAACGCACGCCGGTTTAGAACACCTACGCCGCGCCGCGCCCGAACACGTGGAATCGGTGCGGCGCATGGTCTTTGATCACTTGCAGCCCGAGGATATCCCGGCGCTTAAGCGCTTTTTCACCGGAGTTGTGCAGGTGACTAACTTGCCAGGCTACGAGGGGTATGTGCCGGATTCACTACTACACGGAAAGGATTAAGCTCCATGATGGGCCAAGAGCTCTTTGAGCACCCAAAAAAGCAATATAAAACCTACGGCATCACCGCGCTGGAGGAGCTTAGCCCGCGAATCGGCGACCCCGAGGCACACTTGGAGGATACGGCTAGCGCAGAACAAGTCGCCGCCATGGAAGAGGCGCTAGAGGCGTACCCAGACTCCGCGCTGACCTACGACCAAGACACCGAGCTGTGGATCGTAGGCGCGGAGGAAGACATCGAGCGCATGCTCGCTGATCGCGAGTCTTTCGTAGAAGCGCTGCTTAATAACGAGGACCCGGGGATCTAGAGTTCGGACTTCGGCGTCAATCAAAAGTGCGAGGAATGCGGCCTTGCGGGCACTTAACTGTTAAGATATCCGTAGTTAATCCTCGGTGGATCGAAAGGTTTTATCATTATGAACGAGCGTGAGGCTCAGGAACAGCGCGAAGCAGCAGCTCGCGATAAGGGCAATGGCTGGGTTCCCGTATTCCTTCAGTGGATCCCTTCCATGCTGCTAGCCGTAGTGATGTTGGCTGCCATGTTCTTCGGTATGTACTACATCGAGCACGGCACCTTGGACATCACCCAGCCGATCACCAACGAGTTCATTACTCAGTAGCTTCGGCACATAGAAGAATCCGGCTCCCCCTGCATAGGGCGGGGAGCCGGATAATTTTATTTGCCCAGGGCTTGGCGCCAGGTCATCTTGCGGCCATTGTTCAAAATGGCGCGGCGGTAGATGCGACCGACCAGCACGATAATCAGTGCGGTCACCACAGCCATGAGCACATAGCTAGCTAGCAAGCCCAACCAGCTGAGGTTGCCCCCGGCCACCTGCATCGGAGCGACCAGCATGGACACCGGCGGCAACCAGGTCATGACTTGCATCCACGTGGCATCCAAGTGCATCCAGCCGAACATTGGTACATACATGGTGGCAAAGACGAGGAACAGGATAGGTGCCTGCGTGGACTGGAGATCCTCGGTGCGCTGTACCATCGAGCCGGCTGCAGCGTAGAGGCTGCCAAAGAAGAGCAGGCCTAGAATCTCGCCAACGAGGAGGACGGCTACCAAGCCGTAGTCCAGCTCGAAGTCACCAGCCAAGCCGGTTGCAGCAAGCGAGATTGCACCGCCGCCCAGGATGAGGAGGGTGGCCAAGAAACCGATGATGGTATTGCCCAAAATCTTGCCGGCCAAAAAGTCCACCGGGCGCACGGAAGACAAGATAATTTCCACCACGCGGGAGGACTTTTCCTCCGTGACGCGGCCACCAATTAAGCCGGCGAAGGTCATGACGGAAAAGACGACCACCATTGCGGCAATGAGGACCGTGGCTACGCCGGCCATCTTTTGCTCCGTGTCGTCCTCTTCTTCTAAGTTCACCTGATTGACCGTGGTGGACGGGGTAGCCTTTTCTAACTCTTGCGGGTCAATATTGAGCTTATCCAGCGCCGTTACTTGTGCTTGAGAAGCAACGATTTGGTTGACGGCGGTAGTTACCGCGGCAGGCGTATCGCCCTTGCTGAGGAGATCCCAGCCGTCGTTCTCTGCCGGTACTAGGGCGGCATCGGCCTCGTCATTTTCCACCAATTGCTGGGCTTCCGCGCGGTCTTTTGCCTCTGTGGCATCGATACCGGAATCATCAAAGGCAGACGCTTCCATGCCCACGATGGCTACGGAATCCGGTTCGTCATCGCCGCTGAAGAAATTGATAGCAATGGGTGCGATAATGGCGCCGAGGATAAGCAGCAGCATTGTGCCCACTACCATCTTCGACTTCAGTGCGACTGCCATTTCACGCTTGGCTACAACCCCGATGGTCTTCATTGCGGAATACTGCATGGCTTAGGCCTCCTCATTCTGGTTGTTGGTGACGACGTCCTGGAAAAGCTCGGTCAGGTCTGGGATCTTGCGGCCGAAGGAATGCACCGGGCCTGCGGCAAGGGCTACCTGCAGGATTGTCTGATCATCTACGGCGGGATCGGCTTGGAGCACTACGGCATCGGCAGTTTCTGCCACCAGCTCTGTACCTTCCGGATACCAGCCGCGCGCTGGGGTAGCAACCTCGAAGCGAGGCGGGCCTTGGCTGCGCAGCTTATCGACGCCCCCTTCAGCCACCATATGCCCCTTCGTCACAATGCCCACGCGGTCACACAAGCGCTGCACCAGGTCCAACTGGTGCGAGGAGAAAATGACGGGCACCCCGCGGTTGGCGCGCTCGCGCAGCATGTCTGACATGACGTTGACCGCAACGGGGTCTAGGCCGGAGAAGGGCTCGTCCAGAATCAGCATGTCAGGATCATGGATAAGGGAGGCCGCCAGCTGCACCCTCTGCTGGTTGCCCAAAGACAGGTCATCGAGCTTATCGTTCATGCGCTCGCCCAGCCCTAACTGTTCAAGGAGCTCAGTGCCGGCGCGCCTGGCGGCGGGTTTATCCATTCCGTGCAGGGTGCCGAGGAAGACCAGCTGGCTAAGCAACGGTTCTTTTCCATAGAGGCCGCGCTCTTCCGGCATATAGCCAATGCGGCGGCGATTATCGTCATTAATTGGGGCGTTATCGAAATAGACTTCGCCGGAGTCTTTCGCCAGCACACCAAGCGCAATGCGCATGGTGGTGGACTTTCCGGCGCCGTTGGATCCGACGAAACCGAAGATTTCGCCGTCACTAACGCTAAAGGTCATATCCCGCAGGGCTTGAGTCTCCCCGAAGGACTTATTGAGGTGGTCGATGGTCAAGGTGGGCATGTTTAGTCCTCCGAGTTCTGGTTGAAGGTCAGTGCGTAGCCGACAGCGGGCAGGGTGGCAGAGATGAAGTAACTAAAGAGCAGGTAGTAGCCAGCTCCAAGCAAATATTTGGTGCCAATGGTGCCGGTAATGCCTCCGCCTAGGAACCAATTTCCTACGAGGAGGGTGACAAGACCGCCGGTAAAAAGTAGGGCGGTAGACAGCTGGAAAGCCTTGCGGCGCCACTGGTCGAGGACCTGGGCCTCGTACTCATCAAGAGAGGACAGCGGCTTGCGGTCTTGGGAATCAATGGATACCCGCAGAATGGTCCATGGAATGCAAGAAAACACCATTGTTATAGACATTCCCAACAGTGCCCAATAAGAAGAAAGTGCCAATGCGAGGATGAGGAAAATCGCAGATACAGCTACGCAGCCATACATTGACGCGATTAATCCACGGGTGGGGCCGGGACGGCGGAACCGTTTGGCGCGGATCGTTGTTGAAACTGGGGCGTCGTTTGCTGTCATGCACCGAAGTGTTGCATAAACCCAACACTCTGGCAAGAGATTCTGCAAATTTTTTCTGGCCTTGACCCTGACGCAGCGTGAGGCGCGACAATGTAACCATGGACGACATCGATGAAGTTCTTTATACCGTTGGCGAGGTAGCAGCGCTTTTTCGCATTACGGTGCGCACCTTGCATCACTGGGAAGCGCAAGGCTTGCTGTCTCCCACGTGGCGCAGCTGGTCCAATTACCGGCTCTATACCGAACAGGACTGCGCCCGTGTGCAGAAGATTCTGATCTACCGCGCTACTGGTATGAAATTGACCGATATTAAACAGCTGCTAGATGGCGGGGCCTCTGATTTAGAACATTTGCAGAGGCAAAGAGAAAGCCTGCTCGCACAGCGCGACAGTCTTACTGACATGCTGGCAGCAATTGACACTTTGATGGAGGATGCAATGAATAACCGAAAGCTCACCACTGAAGAAATTGGGCAGATTGTCGGCGATGCCAACTTCGCCGCGCATCAACAAGAAGCCGAGGAGGCCTACGGACCCAGCGAGGACTGGGCTATGTATCAGCAGCGCACTGCCGGCTGGTCGGAGAAGAACTGGAACGATGCTCAAGCCGGCGTGGCTGAGGTGGAAAAAGAACTTGCCGAAGCTGTAGCGAGCGGTAAGGCACCGGATTCGGAGGAGGCGCAGGGGATCGTCGAAAAGCACCGCGAAGCATTAAGCGCCTTCTTTCCCGTCACGCCGGCAAAGCACTTCTTAATCTCGCGCGGCTACGTAGCTGACGAGCGCTTCCGTGCTCACTATGAGGCGCAGCAGGAGGGGTTGGCGCGGTGGCTGGCAGACGCGATTGAGCATGCAGCAAAGGCACAAGGGGTGGATACCGCAAACCCGGAGTGGAAATAATTAGCGGGCCGGAAGATAAATAAGCCGCTGACCACCAGAAAGATCAAGTGGTCAGCGGTGAATGTGTCCCCGACAGTGTCTGGTTCGGAGACATCGTTCCGCATGTCTCATAAGATCGTTCCGGTCTAACCAGCACCAATGTCTCACCACATCGTTCCGGTAGAAGTCCCTGAAGCTAAAACTGCCCAGAAACGGTAAAAAGCGATGTCTCGAGACATCGATCCTCCATGCTTTAAAAATGGAGCAGAAATCAAAACCAAGCCCAAA
>NZ_MKXT01000057.1:0-4810 GCF_001913985.1 Corynebacterium sp. S5S1 | reverse complement strand
AATACGCAAAGGCCACGTGCCCTAAACCACGCAGTCCACCAACACAAAATGTCGTTTACCCCGACACGCCGGAAAACAACACATCTTGTCGTTTAACCCCCATGCATCGCTTTCCGACGCCCACCCCTTCCTCCACGCCCCAACCTGCAGACCCCTAAAACAGCTCCAACGCCCGAGCCTCGCTTGGGGCCACAGGGCGCTGGAACTGGTTCTCTCTATCTCTCTTGCGTTCTCTCGAACACGTAAATTCAAGGTAACGCGCTAGGCTGCCATAGGTCTGAAATTTGTCTGTGAATATAGTGGCAACCATTTGGGGAGGGTAAAAATAGCTCAACCAGGTTACGGGTATAAAAGGTGGAGGCCTTTGGATTGCTGAACATGATTCACAAGAGGCTTCTTTTGCGTAAGATTTTAGGAAAGCTACAAGCGCGCTATCGGGTTGGGGTGGGCAAGTCTTTAATTGTGCGCCGAGAGCAATGTCAGAGGAGGAGATATGGCACAACAATTTGATCCAGAGATGCATCGGCAAATGGGTGTCGAGGCGGACGTTGTATTGCGGGTGGGAATGCTCCTAATGGGTGCCGGCACCTCTGGTTATCGCGTACTTAGAGGGATGAAACGGAGTGCGCGAGCTTTGGGCTTTGACCATCTAGATGCCACAGTGGGTCTGACGCAGATTACCTGTACGTTTCACCGCGGCGAATACTTCCGGACGGTCATTGCTCGGCAACATTCGCCTGCAGTTGATGCCTCTCGGATCGAAGCCTTGGAAGATTTAACCCACAACCGCCTCTACGCAGGGATCACTGCTCAGGAGTTAGCGGCGATGCTGGATACTATTGAGCATAATGTCAAAAAGCGCTGGGGCGGTCTAATCCTTTCTTTCGCTGCCGCGATCGCATGTGCGGCGTTTGCGTATCTTAATTTTTTCCCGCTGGAAGCAGTGGGGTTGGTTGCTTTGGCGGCGTTTGCAGGCCAGTTTGTTCGTTATACAGTTCTCCACCGTCACGTTCATCAAATTGGAGGAGTGATTGCTGGTGGAGCGACGGCAAGCATAGTTTTCTTCTTGTTGACGGAATTTTTCGGGGCCATAGGCTTGGTGGAACCCAGTGAACTGTCCTCGGGTTTTGTGGCGGCCGTTTTATTCCTGATTCCCGGGTTTCCGCTCTTCTCTGCTTTGATCGACATAGCCCGCTTTGATCTTGATGCGGGTATTGTCAGGTTGGGGTATGCGTTTACCGTTATATTTACGGCCGCCTTCACGGTCTCAATGGTTAGCTGGCTGACTAAACTTAGCCCTGACCCACCTGCACCTGCACAGGATATGCAATGGTTTCTGTTGGCGCCGCTGGCAAGTTTTCTGGGCATTGCTGGGTTTGCTTTTCTTTTTAACTCTTCGCGCCGCATGGTCTTAGTAGCGGCGTGTGTTGGAACCGTGGCAAATGAGCTTCGTTTGATTCTAATTCACGCGGGAACAACCATTTTCTTTGCAGCCTTTGTGGGGGGATTGCTTATCGGGTTGCTGGGGGCAGTAGCTTCTAAAAGGGCGCGTCTTCCTCGTATTACAACCACCGTTCCGGCCGCGGTGATTATGATCCCAGGGGTGACGATGTTCCGGGCAGTGTTTTATTTGAACGATGGTCAGATGGATCAAGCATTGGCCAATGTAGCAACTGGAATGATGGTAGTTGGATCTATTGGTGCCGGTTTGGTCTTTTCTCGCCTGCTTACTGATAAGGATTGGGCGCTGGGCCGTCTCATTGATTTTGATAAAAAGCTTCCGCAAAGGCCTTCGTCCGCGTGATGCTTAGACTCTTGTTAGAGAGTCCTGTTGCCCTGTGGAAACTGCAGGGGGTTCTCTATCTCTCATATGCGCTGTCTCCAACGCCCGCAATCAGTATGGGGCACTGGGCCGTAGCACCCATGAGGTCTAGCTGTTGGGTTGCTGTTAGTGGCTGGGAATGGGGTGGGGAGGGCGTCGGAAAGCGGGGCAGGGGTGAAGCTGTGCAACATTGGCAAATGAAAGTGACGTAGGACATAGTTCGTTTCTGTAGGCTGGAAGATATGCGCGTAGTCTGGCTGCGCCGTTTCACATGCTTGTATAGCTACAGAATCGAGGTGAGGAGCATGTCTCCTCTCACAGCCCAACCCCCAGCCAAGAACGCCGAGCAGGCGCAGGTGGAAGATACAGAAGAAACTAAACGCCAAGATCGCTCGGCCATTAAGGCGGCGTTTATCGGCACGTTTATTGAGTGGTTCGATTATGCGGCCTATATCTATATGTCGGCGATTATCTCCCGCGTGTTCTTTCCGGAGATGGAAGGCCGCCGCGCGCTGATTATGACGTTTGCGCTCTTCGCGCTGTCGTTCCTGGTGCGGCCGTTGGGAGGCATTGTATGGGGTCACTTCGGTGATAAATACGGGCGCATCCACACGCTGACGGTGTCTATTGTGATGATGTCGGTGGCTACCGCGTGCATCAGTTTCCTGCCGGGGTATGGCACCATTGGCTTTGCCGCCTCCATCTTGCTTTTGCTGTGCCGCATGGTGCAGGGCTTTTCCGCGGCCGGTGAGTATGCGGGCGCGGCCACGCACTTAGCCGAGATTGCTCCTGCAGGCAAGCGTGGCATTTACTCCGCGGTAGTGCCGTCCGCGACGGCCTCGGGCCTGCTGTTGGGCTCGCTCATTGCTGCGCTGTTGACTGGAGTCCTCGATGATGCCGCCCTGGATTCCTGGGGTTGGCGCGTACCATTCCTCATTGCGCTGCCTTTGGGGCTGTATGGCCTGTGGATTCGCCGCAACACGGAAGAGTCCTCCCACTTTGAGGACCAAGATGAGCCAGAGGAGTCCCCGTTGCGTGAGGTCCTCAAGTATCCCAAGGCCCTGGCGATTGCCTTTGCGGGCGCGGTGCTCAACGCCATTGGCTTCTACGTCATTTTGACCTACCTGCCCACTTACCTGTCGGAGGAGTTGGGCATGGCCGCGACGCCGGCGTTTATCGCGTCCTCGGTGGCGTCCGCATTCTATGTGGGCTTTGCCTTGCTTACCGGCATGCTTTCGGATCGTCTTGGTCGCCGCACGACGATGCTGTGCGCGGCTGCGTTCATGGGTGTGTCCATCATTCCGGCCTTTATGCTTCTCGATGGCGCCGGGCTCCTGCTTGTCATTATCATCCAGGTGTGCTTGGGCGGCGTGCTGGCGCTTAACGACGGCGTCCTGCCCTCCTTCCTTTCCGAACAATTCCCCACGCACGTGCGCCTGTCCGGCTTCGCACTGACGTTTAATACGGCTAATGCTGTCTTTGGCGGTACCGCTCCCATGATTGCCACCTGGCTTATTGATGTCACAGGCCTGCAGCTTGCTCCTGCCTTCTATTTGGTGGCTGCGGCGCTGGTGACCGGAACTGCGGTGCTATTCGCTTCGAAACACAATAAGCTGCACCAGTAGCGCTTCGGCACAAGGTAAAACGCCTGCGGCCCTCGGAACCAAAAGGAACCGAGGGCCGCAGGCGTCTCTCTCTACAAGGTGTTTCCATGTATCGGCTTAAGCCGCCCTCTGGAAACTGAGGGGTTCTCTCTATCTCTCTCGTATGCGCTCTCTCAAACGCATGATTTAAGTATGGGGCATGGGGCTGCTACCACAATGGATTGTGCCTGATAAGTCCCTGCTAGTTGCTGAAAGTTTACTGCTAGCCCATCTGCGGCTTAATAGTCATAACTTTCGGCAGTGTTTGCATCTGCGCCAATGCGTTGCAGGTGTGTGCGGCGCTTTAAGCGGATAGCCGGGCGGGCTGCCATGCCGAGGCTGCCCAGAAGGTAGAAGACGGTAGCGACCATCGACAAGCCGGCAAGTGTTAGCACCGAGCCGAGGATAAAAACCACGGAGATAGCGATGTCATTGGCGATGGAAAACGTCTCGTATTTGTTTTTAAGTTTGATTTCGTTATTCTGCCCGAGCTTGATTTTCAGGTCGGGATCCTTTTCCTGTTCTGACATGATGTCTCCCACCCTGCCAGAGAGGAAAAGGCCTTGTCGAACCATGTTTTTGTGGGATTATTGGAACATTCCCCAGATGGTGGCGAAGAGCACAATAAGTCCCATGATCGCCACGAAGAAGTTGGTCTTTTTACCGCGGAAGCGGGCTAGTGCCTCCACACGGTAGATGACCCAAATAGGCAGCAGGTAGGTCATGAAGGCGAAGAAGACGCCGCCTACGACAGAAATCATGTCCAGGATCGAGGGGTTGAAAATTCCTACTAGAGACGTGGTGATGAAGATGAAGAGGTAGGTCCACAGGTCAAGCGTGCGCGCAGACATCTTCTTTGTGGCTTTCGGGGCGGCCAGGTTGAAGAGGTACTGGGTACCCTCGATGGTGCCAAGGGCGTGGCCGAAATAGGACGAAGCCACTGCGCAAATAACCACGATGGGCGCCATGTAAGCCATAAATGGGGTGCCGGTTTCGTTGGCGAAGTAGGAAAGTACCGGCAGGTTCTTGTCATTAGCTTCCTGCATGCCGTCCGCGCCCATGGCCAGGGCGCAGGACCAGACAAAGAACATGGTGAAGATAGTCAGCAAGATGGCGGAGTTGCGGATAACCTTATCGGACTGTGCGTGGTGGTCCGCGCCGTATTCCTTTTCCATGCCCAGCGAGAACTGGGAGATCGCAGCAACGAAGGAGAAGGAGAAAACCAATACGGGAAGGATAAGGATGATGGGCGGAATCAAGCGGTGGATGCGCCACGCTTGAATAGTTCGTTAAGTATTTCACGTGGGGTTGCGCCGCCGAGGATTTGTCGGGGTGTTTCGTTGAG
>NZ_MKXT01000017.1:0-43259 GCF_001913985.1 Corynebacterium sp. S5S1 | reverse complement strand
TATCGATACCGAGTACACACACTCAATCGGCATCCAAAAAGGCCACATCTAACCCCGCGACACGCCGATAGCAGACACACATTTTGTCGCTTAACCCACCTAAGCATAGAAAAAGCTCGCCCTCTACATCGCGGTAGAGGGCGAGCTTTATTCGTTGGGATTAATCGACGGAGAATTCGCCCATCTTGTCCCAACCGGTGCGGCCTTCGATGTGAACATTAAGGATGTCTGGGGTTTCCACGAGGTACTTCGGGAATTCCTCGCAGGAGCGCTGGAAGTGCTCGCTCTGGACGTGCTCTACGTCCTTACCGTCTGCGTAAGACTCCAGCAGCAAGAAGCGCTGGCGATCTTCTGGATCGCGGAACCACTTGAAGTCGATGCAGCCCGGCTCTGCATTGCAGGCCTCGGTGTACCAATTGATTTCATCGAGGAAGGTCTCTGCGTATTCGGGCTTGACGTGGAACTGTACGTTGATCAAAATCATGCCCCGATTCTACCGGCACCGTGCAGCTTCTTCATCGTCACAGTTGGAGACCACGAATGCGGTGAAATCGGGGCTAGTGGAATGCGGTTTAGTTAAGGAAGAACTCCGCAACGTAGATGTAGGTTCCGTCATAAGCAGTTGCTACGCCAAAGCCGTGTGGGGAACCAGCATTGACTGGAACATCGCGGTTGAACCAGTTCAGGCGGTCTTGTGCCTGTTGCTCGGTGAGGCGGTGAACAGAACCCTGTCCTTCATCCTTGTGGTTCAGGCCGTGGGCTACCCCGCCCTTGTAGTCGAGCTTGCCGGCGGCACCCTGGTTGGCCCATTCCTGGGCGATGGCGGTGGCGTGAGTGTCCTTGCGGTGCCCAGCCTTCTCGAGGTGGGCGGTGGTGGCGGCCCCCAACTCACCAGCGACCTTGGGCGCGTGGCCCGCCGGCTTGGCCAGGAATTCTGGCAGCGAGAAATTGTACTTCTCGGCCAGCTCATAGGCCTGCGGTGGCAAGGTGAGGCGGAAATCCTGCACAGCGGCGAAAGGATCAGAAGAAAGCTGCTGAGCCTGCGAAGAAGCCTGCTCAATCTGCGGTGGCAAGGCCGGCTGAGCAGAGGCCACGGTGGAAGTACCAGTAATGACAAGAGCGGTGGACAGGGCGGCTACGGTTGCACGGTGAGAAAGCTTCATGCCCTCCACCGTGCCATAAGTGGCTGGCAGTCTGGAAGGAGTTTCCGGGCTGCGCAGGTGATTCGATACAACTTTGTTATGGTCCCTGTGTTCTTGGGGGGAATCCGGATGGTGGGACAATATCCTCACCGCGCATTTTTGGAGTATTGCGAAAGGTTCTTGACTGTTGCTGGACGTATTGACCGGGTTTGCGATTATTTTCGTAGTCATCGGCGTCGGGTTTGTGCTGGCCCACAGGGGTGTTATTGGCAAGGGCGAGGCGCGCTTGCAATTCAATCGCACAGCCTTCTGGGCGGCCACTCCGGCACTCATCTTTTCCAGCGTGGCTACATCCGATACCTCCGCGTTTGCGTCCCCAGTGGTGGCCGTCATTGCCGCCGCATCCGTCGCCACCATGCTGTTGTATTGGCTGTGCAGCCGGCTACTTTTTCCACGCAGCGGCGCCGAAACCATGGCGGGTGCCGCTGCGGCGAGCTACTACAACTCGGTCAATATTGGCTTGCCCATTGCCACCTATGTCATTGGTGATGCCACCTTCGTCATCCCGGCATTGGTTCTCCAGATGGCGGTGCTCTCCCCGTTTATTATTGCAGGGCTCAATGCGCAGGGTACGAGCCTGCGTTCGATATGGGGCTCCGTACTCGCAGGGATTACCGCACCGGTGGTGTTAGCTGCGGTGGCGGGATTTATTGTCTCCGCGGCGCAGTGGCAGGTACCGGATGTGGTGATGAAGCCGCTGGAGATATTGGGTGGCGCCTCTATTCCTATGATCCTGATGAGCTTTGGTGCCTCGTTAAAGGGCGACGGGCTATTGGAAGAAGACCGTCTGCCCACCATTTCCGCGACGGTGTTGAAGTTGGTGGGCATGCCCGCTTTTGCGCTGGCCGTGGGTACAGCGCTGGGCCTTAATGGCGCGGAGTTATATGCGGCATTGATTCTGGCAGCCTTGCCTACGGCGCAGAATGTGTATAACTATGCCGCCACCTATGAAGTAGGAGAAACCGTGGCACGCGATACGGTCTTTCTCACTACCTTCCTCTCACTGCCTGCGATGCTGGCCATCGCAGCCTTATTTGGCTAAACACCTAGTAGATGCCGACGTCGAGCGCGGCAAATTGGCGTTGCAGCTCATCGGGGTCAATGGCTCCCGCCACGTCTGGACCAGCGATGGCGGCAAAGCCGTCGAGCACCGATGCACCGTAGTTATGACCGTGCCCATCGGGTACGTCCTTTGCGCCGGGCAGATCGGCGGCAACTTGGAGGGAAGAGATGAGGGGCATCCACTGCATTACGCGCTCGGCAGAATACGGGGTCCGCTCGCGCATCCAATCCGGCTCCTTAAAGGCCATCTGTGGCGACCACCAGGCCACCGGATCCGAGGGGTGTTGGATATAGAGCATGCGGGTGCGTCCCCACTCCTCTTCTGGCACCGTGCCCCATTGGCGCACCTGCGCGTCATCGTTGGCAAAGCGCACGACGAGGCCGCCGGCGTATTCGGGAGTTATCTCAGAAGAGCCAGGGTCGCGGCGCTCCACAAACTGGGTGCGCAGGCGATTAAAGTGCGGCGGCCCCGTCAATAGGATGCCGTCGACGGAATTGGCGATATCGCGCACCCCGGAAAAGGCCGCCTCAATGCCCGTGGTGCCCAAGGATTCGCCGTAGAGGTAGAGCTTCGGGCGCTTGTCCTCCGGCAGGCCGTTCCACCAGTCCACGATGGGGTTGATGAACTCCTGCCCGGCGCGTTCTACCTGACCACCGCCGGACAGGAAATGCAGCGCCGAGGGCATGGCGGAGTATTGGGCGGCCGCGATGGCGGTGTCGCCGCCGTAGAGCAGCTCGAAGGCCTGGGCGGAATAAGACGATACCCACCCCGTTCCGGTGGTCATAATGAGAAGCAGCGCCTTGCGGTCTTGGGCGTGGGTGCGCTCGAGCTCGTCGATAAGCAGCTGCGCTCGCTCCTCATTGGAGGCGCGATTGCCCAGGCCGGCATAGGCGCGAATGGGTTCTTTAGCGGGCTTTCCGGTAACCTCTTCCAATTCCGCGCGGTGCGCACCGGAGGAGAGGAAACGCGAGCCCTGCAATCCCACCCCATTCCAGTCCACGCGGGAGTCTGGGGAGCCACTGCGCTCAACAAACGTGGGACGCTGCGCTGCGGGATCGGGTTCGGCATTTTGGGCGGTAAAGATCCTCTCCCCCACGCCCACAATGGCGCCGGGAATGAGGTTTTCCACGGTATACGTGCCCACCAGTGCCACGATGAGTACCGCACCCGCAACGCGGTAGGCGGCGCGGAAGCGCTGGGGAAAGTGGCTGGAAAGCCAGCGAACACAAAAGCGCAGCACGCGCAGAATGAAAAGGAAGGCGGTAAATACCGCAAGAGCCAACGGAACCACCAGCACATAGCTGGCAATGGTGGGTGCCGGTGCGGACAGGGTGTCTGCGAGTTGGCGTTGCCACCGCACGGCAAAGACCGCAAAGCCTATCATCCACACCACAAAAGCGGCGGTGGCAATGCGGGAAACGAGGCGGTAGCGCCGAGCTGGCCACGTGGTGGCATCAAGCCAGGGATGCCGGGGCGCCACATAGCGCACCACCAGTCGATACCACACGAGCTTGAGGGCGAGGCCCAGCGCATAGCCGAGCCCTGCGGCAATGCCGGAGACGAGTCCTTGGTAGAGCCAATCGCGCGGCAGGATGGATGGAGTAAGCCCCAGGGTAAATAGTGCTGCGGCGCCGATAATGCCCCACAGGTCGAGGTGGCTGACGATATCGGCGATGCGGGCTTCTACCCTTCGAGCTTCTCCCCCAACTCCAGCCATTCCATCTCCAATTCCTCGTAGGCGCTGCGGTTTTCCTTTAGTTCTCCGTCCAATTCGGTCAAGGCCTGGGTATCAACCTTTTCCGCGGCGGTGGCCATCTTCTCATTAATCTGCGCGGCCGCCTGTTCCAGCTTGTGCATCTTGCGCTCGAGGGCGTTCATCTTCTTGGTGATTGCGCGCTCTTGCTGGGACGAGAGCTTCTTTTCTGGTTTCGGTGCAGCATTGTCTGCCTTCTTTTCTCCCAGGTTGAGCACGCCGGAGCTCTGCTGGGCCTCAAGTGCGGCGCGCTTGCGCAGGTACTCGTCGATGCCGCCGGGAAGGTTGGTGAGCTTGCCATCGCCAAAGAGCGCGTAGGTGTTATCCGCGATGCGCTCAATGAGGTAGCGATCGTGCGAAATGACCACCAGGGTGCCTGGCCAGGAGTCCAAGAGGGACTCCAGTTCCTGCAGGGTATCGATATCGAGATCGTTGGTGGGCTCGTCCAGCAGCAACACATTGGGCTCGGCCATCAGTACGCGGGTCAGCTGCAAGCGGCGGCGCTCGCCACCAGAGAGGTCGCCTACCGGGGTGCGCTGACGCCTGGCGGAAAAGCCCAGGCGCTCGGCCAGCTGGGAGGCGGAAAGCTCCTTTTTGCCGAGTTGGACGTAGGTGGCGACGTCCTCGACGGCGTCGATAAGCCGGCGCTGCGGATCTAGGTCATCGAGTTCCTGGCGCAGCCAACCGAGGCGCACGGTTTGGCCCTCGATGCGTTTGCCGGCCGCCAGCTCGTACTCGCCGGCCAGGGTGCGAAGCAGGGTGGTTTTGCCGGAGCCATTAACGCCCACCAAGCCGATGCGCTCGCCGGGGGCTAGGCGCCAGGTGAGGTGATCCACCAGGGTGCGGCCGTCCGGGGACTGCACGGTGGCATCCTCTAGCTCGATAACTACGCGGCCTTGGCGCTGCTTGGAAAAGGCCATGAGCTCAACCTTATTGCGCGGCTCCGGCACGTCAGAGATCAACGCCTCGGCGGCCTCGATGCGGTAGCGCGGCTTGGAGGTACGCGCCGGTGCGCCGCGGCGCAACCAGGCCAGCTCTTTGCGGGCGAGGTTCTTGCGGCGCTGTTCCATGGCATCGGCCTGGCGGGCGCGCTCGGCGCGGGCAAAGGTCCAGTCGTTGTAGCCGCCCTCGTAGGTATCGACCACGCCATCGTGCACCTCCCAGGTCCAGGTGGCTACGGTATCGAGGAACCAGCGATCGTGAGTAACTACGACCACGGCTAGGTTGCGCTTGAGCAGGTGGTCCGCAAGCCACTGCACGCCTTCCACGTCGAGGTGGTTGGTCGGCTCATCGAGTACCACGAGGTCCAAATCCTGCACCAGCGCGGCGGCCAGGTTTACGCGGCGGCGCTCGCCTCCGGAGAGCGAGCCCACCGGAGTATCTAGCCCAAGATCTACAATGCCCAGCCCGCCCAAGACATCGCGCACCTTGGCATTGGAAGCCCACTCATAGGTTTCCAATTCCAGGGGCTCAATAATCACTTGGGCGATGGTGAGCTCATCGGGCAGGTCAAAGCGTTGGGTGACCACAGCCATGCGCAAATCAGAGGTATGGGATACGCGGCCGGCGTCGGGCGGCTCGATGCCGGTGAGCACCTCCAGCAGGGTGGTTTTGCCACCACCATTAACGCCGACGATGCCAATGCGATCGCCGCTTTGCACACCTAGGGATACCCCGTCTAGGAGGGTTTTTAATCCATAAGTTTTGCTGACTTGCTCGAGGTTAATCAGGTTTGCCATAACGAGTGTCCATCTTAATACCTCCCTGCACCTACCCCCGCATTTCTTCAGACTATTGCGATTGATTTTCACGTCCAATAGTGTGCCTATGTATGAAGCGTTACACACTTTCCCTCTGCGCGGTGCTCTCTGCCACGGCAGTAGCCTTCGCCTCCTGTTCCGCCCCCACCGAAGAGGAAAAGGATTCCCTGCACTCCCACGACCACGCGCACAGCGAGGAGGACCACGCCCACGAACACAACCATGAGCATGACCACCAGCACGGCCATGACCACGCCGGGCACTCACACGAAGGCTTCGAAGCCGAAGAGGGACAGACCGAGGTAGCCCAGCTGCCCACCCGTATCGTTATCTCCCATGCAGACGGCTGGAGCGCTTATGACGCCAAAACGGGCAAAGTAATCGGCGAGGACAAGATGAATGCCTTCCTTCGTCTCAACGATGCCGGCGATAATCGCCACGTCATGGTCACTAAGGGCGATAGCTTCCTCACCTACGACACAGGCCGCATTACCAAAGGCCATGGCGATCACAACCACTACTACACCGCTGAGCCTTCGCTTGGCGACGCCCCTATCAAGGCCCCGCACGCCGGCCACGTGGTCCACCACGACGGCTTTACTGCACTGTTTTCAGATGGCGATGGCGTAGCACGGATTTACAAAACCGAAGACATTGGCAAAGACGATGCCCAGCCGGTCAATACCGTAGATACGGGGGCTGCACACCACGGCGTGGCCGTACCACTGAAGGATGGCTCGGTAGTTATCACCAAGGGGACCGAGGACGAGCGCCACACCATCCAGCATCTGGACAACGAGGGCAAGGTCCTTACTGAAACCACCAAGTGCCCTGGCGTGCACGGCGAGGCCGCCGCTGGAAACGGCAATATCTTCTTCGGTTGCGAGGACGGCCCTGTAGTCTTCGATGGCACAAAGTTCCACAAGGTGGACGCCTCCGCCTATGCCGGAGCAGGCGGATACCAGCGCTCCGGCAATGCTGCCGGTTCGGAGGAATCCGATGTCATTCTGGCCGATAATAAGACCGACAAGGATGCAGAGCTCGAACGCCCCACCTCCGTGACCCTGGTGGATACCAAGGATTTTTCCGCGAAGAAGGTTGAGCTCGATGCTTCCTATTGGTTCCGCTCCCTGGCCCGCGGCCCGCTGGGCGAGGCGCTGGTGCTCACCACCGACGGCAAACTCAACATCATCGACCCAGATTCCGGCGAAATCACTTCGCAGATCGATGCCATTTCCAGGTGGAAAGAAAATAAGGAGTGGCAGCAGCCGGGGCCCATCCTGCAGGCTGCCGATGGCTACGCCTTTATTACCGACGCCCAGAAGAAGCAGCTCGTGGTCATCGACCTCCTCCAAGAAAAGGAAGTTAACCGCTTCGACCTCGACATCGAGCCCACCGAGATGACGGTGCTCTAGCTACAGCACCACGGCGCCGCTAGCGGGACCATGGGTAGCCACACCCTTGCTGCCGGGAATTTCCACCGTCACTTGGGAGACCACTTCCCTAGCTTCTTCTGCCCCAGCGCAGAGGAAGGCACAGGTCGGACCGCTGCCGGAGACGATGCCCGCAAGTGCCCCAGCGGCCACACCCGCCTCCAGTGTCTTGCGCAGGTCCGGGCGCAGGGAAAGCGCCGCCGGCTGCAGGTCATTGTGCAAGTGCTGTGCCACCCGGTGCGGGTCGCCCGAGATAAGCGCCTGCGATACTGCCGCAGTATCCATGTGCGGCGCGCCGCCGCGACCCTTTTCTCGCATTTCATCCAGCTTGTGAAAGACCTGTGGGGTAGATAGCCCGCGGTCCGAAGCGATGAGCGCCCAGTGGTAGGTACCGCGCGCCATCATCGGGGTAAGCTGCTCGCCACGCCCCGTACCAAGCGCGGTGCCGCCCAACAGGGTAAAGGGAACATCCGAGCCCAGCGCCGCGCCTAGCGCGTCCAAGATCGGCTCACCCACCGAGTCGATGTTGTAGTAGCCGCCATAGCAGCGCTCGGCTAAGCGCAGCGCGGCGGCCGCATCAGCAGAGCCGCCCGCCATGCCTCCGGCGGTAGGGATGGCTTTGTGGATTTCCAGCGCTACCTCCGGCAGCGCCTTCGGCCCATGGGTGGTGTATAGGTACTGCATGATGCGGTTGACCGCGGTCCACGCCAAGTTTGTGTAGTCCTCCGGCACCCCCTGTGCATGAGGGCCCGTGACCTTTAATCCTTGAATGCGCGGCTTATCCACCTCGGGATTACCCAAGTCCGTGAGTGTCACGGTGTCATGCAGCTCCAGAGACTGAAAGACGCTGGCGAGCTCATGGAACCCATCCTCGCGCGGTTCCTCCACGCCGAGGTGGATATTGACCTTGGAATGAGCGCGCGCGGTATAGACGAATGGATCGCTATCTAGTGGTGCACTCATTTAGATTCCTGCCAATCGTACGAAGTCCTCCACGGCGAGCTTTTCACCGCGCTGCTTCGGATCGATGTCTGCCGCTCGCAGGGCTTCCTCGGCGGCGGCACCCGAACCAAAGTGGCCGGACAATGCCGCGCGCAGGGTCTTGCGGCGTTGGGCAAAGGCGGCGTCGATAACCGGCCAGACCTTAGCCCGCGACTCATCGGTGACCGGCCAAGGAGCATCTTCAAAGACGTCGATGCGCACCAGCCCAGACTCAATATTGGGCGCGGGCCAAAAGACGTTCTTGCCAATCGTGCCAGCCTTGGAGACCTTGCCATAAAAGCCTGCCTTGACCGAGGGGACGCCATAAACTTTGCTGCCCGGTTGGGCCGCGAGACGGTCCGCCACCTCGAGCTGGACCATCACCAGCACGCGGCGAATGGAGGGAAAGGTCTCCAGCAAGTGCAGCAGAACCGGTACAGCGACGTTATACGGCAGGTTGGCCACGAGGGCAGTCGGCTCCGTGACGTCAGAATCCGTCACGCGCAACGCGTCCTTTTCCACTACGCGCAGGCGGTGTGCATACTCAGAGGCACGCTCGTCCACGGTATCGGGCAGCTGGGCGGCCAAACGGGAATCGATCTCTACCGCAGTCACCTCCCCCACGGCCTCAACCAAGCCAAGGGTCAGCGATCCCAAGCCAGGGCCTACCTCGAGGACGCGATCTGTGGGATCCAGCTCCGCCGCGGCGACGATGCGCCGGATGGTATTCGGGTCATGCAGAAAGTTCTGCCCCAGCTTCTTCGTGGGCACGATGTCGAGCTTCTCCGCGAGGGCGCGGATCTCTACGGGGCCCAAAAGCGCGGCGCCGGTGGAATTAGTCATGCCTTCTAACTTAGTAGAAGAGACAAAAAGGCCGCACACCACAGTGGGTGTGCGGCCAAGAAGCGCTGCGGTTTAACGCAGGCCCAGCTTGGAAGTACATGCCGGCCATGCGCCCCAGCCCTGCGCGGCCTGCACCTTTTCTGCCACGGCGATCTGCTGCTCGCGGGAAGCCTGCCATGCCTCCGGTGCGTACTCGGTGCCGCCGAATGCTGCCCAGGTGGATGGGGTGAACTGCAGGCCACCGGAGAAGCCGTTGCCGGTATTAATAGCCCAGTTACCGGTGGCCTCACACTGTGCAATGGAATCCCAGACGGAGCCATCGGCCACCGCCGGAGCAGCAGCACCGGAGTTGCCGCCCTCCTTCGGCTTTTCTTCCTCAGCCTTCTTGGTGCCGCGGGCAATGGTGGCGGCCTTAGGCTCGACGGTTACCTTTTCCTTGATGACGTCATTGGATTCCTTAGCACCGTCCTTCATTACCAGCTTGTGGGTAATGACGCGCTTGCCCTTAACGCCTTCCTCGCGGACCTCTTCGGTGCCCTCTTCCAGCTCCGGGTCATCAACGTAATTAGGCTCGGCGTCAAACTCTTCTTCCGAGTCATAAACGGTGGTAGATACCTGGTCCACCTTGATGGACATGCCCTCGGTAACCTTGGTCTCCTTGGACGGGAAGACGCGGTCATCGTCATCAACGTCGATATTGCGGGCCTTGAGAACGTCCTCAACGGTCTTAGCGGCAATCTTGGTGTAGGTTACCTTGCCGCCATCATTAATCTTGACGATCTTCGGGGACACAACCTCAAGGTCCATGCCCTCTTCCAGCTGGGCATCCTCGTCCACGTCAGCATCACCGGACTTCACAGAAGCACCCTTGACCACGCCGCTGAGGTTACCCAGCAGGTCAGAAACGGTGAGGTCGGTGGTGGACAGCTGCTGCTGCACGCCATCGATGGTCACGGCTACTGGCTTTGCGGTGCGTACAGAGATCTCATCGCCATCACCCACGGACTCGGACGGGGCTGGGGAGACGATGTCCTCCTCGCCCACCTGCACGCCGGCTGCCTCCAGCGCGCCGTCGACATCCTTGGCAAAGGTAGCCAACTCCACCTTGTCGCCGTTGATGTCCACGGTGACATCTTTTTGTGCCGCAACGGCTACCACGCCGCCGACGGCTAGGGTGCCCAATACACCACCCGTTGCCAGACGCAGTGGCAGCGAGCGGGAGTTATTGATGCGCTTGATCTGATGAGGTGACATGCTGAATGAATCTCCGATAGTGCAGGTTTCAACAATTACAAGAGTTTAGGCCAGCAAAGTTGTCCACGCAGGCGTTTGCTTTACTGAGAGCCGCTGCTGCCGCACCAATGGTGGCGCTGCAGGATCCTAAAACCTAAACGAACGATTAATAACAATACGATAACAGCCCCACAAAGTCGAGGACTAATCCACCACACGCCTCACTGGACACACAACCGCCACACCAAACACCCCCGCCACCTCTGACCAGCGGGTTTTATTTTTGTGAAAACCGTCACCTAGGCGTTAGCGCAGGCCGTAGACACGATCAAAAGTGTCATTTACCTCCGCCGCTAGCGTTTGCACCGTCTGGTGGCGCACGCGAGCGATGCATTCATATGTGTGCCCGATAAGAGCCGGTTCATTGCGCTGGCCCCGGTAGGGCTCTGGCGTCATATATGGCGCATCGGTCTCCACCAATAACTGGCCGGCCGGCGCCTTCGCCGCCGCCTGCCGCAGCTCGGCATTGCGCTTGAAGGTGACGTTACCGGCAAAGGACAATACGTAGCCGCGTTCCAAGGCTTCCTCTGCCACTTTCAACGGCGAGGAAAAGCAGTGCAGCATAACGGTGTCGGGCGCGGGGGCGTCGGCAAGAATGCGCAGCAGGTTCGCATCCGCCTCGCGGTTGTGAATCATCAGAGTCTTGCCATGGCGCACCGCCAGGTCAATATGCCAGCGCAGGGATTCCTCCTGCTGGGCCATGGTCGCGGTGGTCTCCGGCTCGTGCTGCACCCAGTAGGCATCGAGGCCGGTCTCTCCCACTGCTACGCAGCGCGGATCCGCCACCATCTCCTCCAGTGCCACCTTGGTAGGTGCATCCAACTCGTTGGCGCGCACTGGGTGGATGGCACAGGCGGCATAAACATTTGGAAAGGAATGCGCAGTAGCCAGCGCCGCTGCCGATTCACGGCGGTCATCGCCCACCGTCACCATGCGGCTAATACCGGCGGTGCGCGCGCGATTGACCAGCACCTCATCGGTGTCCTTGTGAGAAAACAGATGCGTGTGCGCATCGATGAGGCCGCTTAGGCCCGGTGCCGGAACGGGAGTGGGACGTCGCTTCTTTTTAGCCATGTAGGCAATTGTAATATTGGCTGCCATGTTGATCAGACCCGCTGGCCTTGCGGATGTGCCCGCCATGACCGAGACCCTCAACTGGGCCATCGAGCACACCGATGTTTTTCCGCGCTACCCCGGCTAACATCGCAGAGCGCGAGGCCTACCTGCGCCGCATCTGGGAAGAGGGCTGCCCGTGCTTCATCGCGAAGTCCGATTCTGGCACCTACCTGGGGTGGGCGCTCTACCATCCTTACCGCGATCCGCAGGTGTGGACGGGCTGTTATGAGACCACCATCTATCTCTCCCCTGCCGCTCAGGGCCAAGGCGTGGGAACCGCGTTGCTTGGCGCCTTGGTAGATGCGGCCCGCGCCGATACAAAGGTTCATTCCCTGCTCGCTCTCATCGTCTCCACCAATGCGGCATCGCTAAAGTTGCATGAAAAGTTCGGGTTTGAAAACGTGGGTACTCTTAAAGAGGTTTGCTACAAGTTCGATCACTGGTTGAGCCTCACCCACCTACAACTTCTGGTGTAAAGGAATTTCTATGCATATCCGTCCTGCTGAGCTTGCCGACGCCCCCGCACTCACCGCTATCTACAACGTCGGCTCCGCAGCGAAACCCGCCGCTAACCTGGTCACGTGGCAAGAAGATGTCTCCGACCGCGAAGAGTGGCTCAAGGAGATGTTTAAGGCCGGCTCCCCGGTCTTCGTAGCCGTGCACGATGATGAAGTCATTGGCTGGGCGGCCTACTTCCAGTTCGTCACCCCCGCCATCTATTACGGCACCGTGGAAGATTCCGTCTACATTGCGCCCTCCGCTCAGGGTAAGGGCGTGGGCTCCGAGCTTCTCGACGCCCTTATGGACGTCGCCGCCGACGACGCCTACGTGCAGACGATGATCACTTATATCGTCGATACCAACGAGAGTTCTATCGCCCTGCACAAGAAGTTCGGCTTCACCGAGACCGGCCGCATGCCGAATATCCATACCAAAGATGGCGTCCGCCTCGGCTTGGTGCACCTCCAGCGCGATTTCGAGCGCTAAACCTGCAACCACCCTTCCCGGCAAGGATTCGGGTATTTCGTACTCTTTCTTTCTAGTCCGGAATACAGAAACGGCCGCGTTATGCCCTTTTCTCCGCCGAAAAGGGAACCATAACGCGGCCGTTTTATGGGCTACTACTTGTTAACAGGCGCCCACTCTGGGCCGGTCTCGCCCAACTCTGGATCAAGCTTAGAAATGAGCGGCTTCGGCTTGGCCAAGGCGGTGCCCGGTTCTACCTGGATGCGCTCCCACTTTGCCTGCTGCTGGGTGTAGTCGCCCATGATAACCGGATACTCGTGGCCCTCTGGCGGCAAGCCAGCACCAACGAGCTCTACGGGGATATCATCCTTGACATCGTGGACCTCTGGCTGGGCTGCCCACTCGCCGCTACGGCCCAAGGTTTCATGGACCTTCTGCGCGGTAAACGGCAGGTACGGCGTGAGCATGACATTGCAGTCAGAAACCACCTGGAGAGCAGTCCACAGCACGGTAGCTAGGCGCTCGCGCTGGGCCTCATCCTTGGCCAACTTCCATGGCTCTTGGTCTGCAATATAAGCGTTGGCTTCGCCGACGACGTGCATGATAGCGGTAATCGCCTGCTTGAACTTGGACTGCTCCAACAAAGCACCGGCGGTCTCGAAGGTCTCTTCCGCCAGCTGCAGGATCTCCTTATCCTTTTCTTCCAGCGCTGCTGGTGCTGGAACCTCACCGAAGTTCTTAAACGCCATAGAAACAGTGCGGTTGACCAGGTTGCCCCAGCCATTGGCCAGCTCATTATTGATACGGCGGACGAATTCATCCCAGGTGAAGTCCGTGTCGTTGTTTTCCGGACCGGCCACGGCGATGAAGTAGCGCAGGGCATCTGGGCCAAACTCCGCCAAGAAATCCTTGACATAGATGACAACGCCCTTGGACGAGGAGAACTTGGAACCAGACATGGTCAAGTACTCAGAGGAGACAATCTCCGTAGGCAGGTTCAATTCGCCGTACTGGTGGAGTTCACCGCCCTTGTTGCCCTTGCCGGCATAGCCCAAAAGCTCGGCCGGCCAGATCTGGGAGTGGAAGGTGATGTTGTCCTTGCCTTGGAAGTAATAGTGGCGGGACTCCGGGTTCTGCCAGAAGTCTTTCCACGCCTCCGGCTGACCAGTGCGGTATGCCCACTCGATGGAGGAAGACAGGTAACCGATGACCGCATCGAACCACACGTAGAGCTTCTTAGCGTTATTTTCCTGCCAGCCCTCAACGGGGATCGGAATGCCCCAGTCAATATCGCGCGTCATGGTGCGCGGGCGCATATCCTCCAGCAGGTTCAGGGAGAACTTCAAGACGTTCGGGCGCCAGTCCTCACGGGTGGAAAGCCACTTTTGCAGCTCCTCCTTGATGGAGGGCAGATCCAGCAGGAAGTGCTCGGTTTCAATGAACTTTGGGGTCTCGCCGTTGATCTTGGATACGGGGTTGATCAGGTCCACCGGGTCAAGCTGGTTGCCACACTCATCGCACTGGTCACCGCGGGCGCCATCCGCGCCGCAGATGGGGCAAGTGCCCTCAATATAGCGGTCCGGCAGGGTGCGTCCGGTAGACGGCGAAATAGCACCCTGGGTGGTCTCTTTGAGCATGTAGCCGTTGGCATACAGGCCCTTGAAGAGTTCCTGTACCACGGAGTAGTGGTTACGAGTGGTGGTACGGGTAAAAAGATCGTAGGACAGGCCGAGGTTGGCTAGGTCAGTGACGATCTGGCGGTTGTAGCGGTCTGCGAGCTCGCGAACGGACACGCCTTCTTTGTCCGCTTGAACCAATAGCGGAGTGCCGTGCTCGTCCGTACCGGAGACCATGAGTACGTTGCGGCCACGCATTCGCTGAAAACGTGCAAAGACGTCAGAAGGAACACCAAAGCCGGCCACATGACCGATGTGGCGCGGGCCGTTGGCATAGGGCCAGGCAACATTTACTACTACAGACTCAGTCATGGGTTCTACTGTATCGAAGCCGGCTCCTGCCCACACGATTAGGGCAGACATTTACTCCGCAGGTGAACCGCTTTTTCAGGACAAAGCACCCACCGCTTCCCCACTGCTGAGGAAACGATGGGCGCTATGAAAGTAAACCGTGAAGGGCGCGAATTACTTGCGCTTCATCGGGTGCTTGAGACGCTCGTTGCGGCGCTTCTTAAGTACCTGCGTGCGCTGGTACTCGCGGTGCAAGCGGCGCTCGCGGGCCATCTTGCGCTGGAACTGCTGTGCCTCGCGGTATTCGAGGTAAATAATATCCTCGCTCAGAGCCTTGTAGATGGCGAACATCAGGCCTACGAGAATGAACAGGAACGGCAGTGCAGCAACGATGGTGACGTTCTGCAGGTTAGACAGCGCGTCCTCATTAGCCAGGAGCAGGGTCAGGCCTACCAAGGCAGTCAGTGCGCCCCATGCCGCGGATAGCCACGGCTTAGCGGTAGAAGCACCATTTTGGGACATGGAGCCCATCACCGTGGACGCGGAGTCCGCAGAGGTGACGAAGAAGGTAGCCAGAAGGACCGCCGCAACAATACCGGCAACGAAGCCGCCGGGCATGGACTGCAGCAGATTAAACAGTTCTTCCTCAGCAGACTCGCCGGTAATGGATTCGCCGTTTTGCTCCATGTGGATAGCGGTGCCGCCGAAGATAGCGAACCACAGGGTGGATACGCCGGCTGGAATAAGCAGGACGCCGAGGCAGAACTCACGAACGGAACGGCCACGGGAGATACGTGCCAGGAACATGCCCACGAACGGGGACCAGGAAACCCACCATGCCCAGTAGAAGATGGTGTAGCCGGACAGCCACTCACCAGCGGTGCCGTTTTCGGACTCGGCGGTGCGGCCGATCATCTCGGTGAAGTAGTTGAGGTAGTTACCAATGGAGCCAGGAATCTGGTTGAGGATGGTAACGGTCGGGCCCAAGATGAACACGAAGATCGCCAGCACTGCGGCAAGGACCATATTCGCATTGGAAATGTACTGAATGCCCTTGCCCACACCGGACATCGCGGACAGGAGGAATGCGAGGGTAAGGACCAACACGATGCCGATAACCACGGAATTGGTGGGGTTATCGATGATTCCGGATGCCTTCAAGCCGGCCTGAATCTGCAGGGCACCCAGGCCCAAGGAGCAGGCGGTACCGAAGACGGTGGCGAAGATGGACAGGATATCGATGAACTTGCCCACCGCACCGTTGGCGTTACGCTCGCCGATGAGCGGCACGAAGGCCTGGCTCAATAGCTGCTTGCGGCCAATGCGGAAGGTGGAGTACGCGATGGCCAAGCCAACGATGGCGTACACCGCCCAGGGGTGCAGCGTCCAGTGGAACATGGCATAGGCCATGGACGATCCAACATTGCCAGTGCCCTCGCCCGGGGTGCCGTCACGGTAGTTAGCCAGCGGCTCGGAAGCGCCGTAGAACATCAGGCCAATGCCCATGCCGGCGGCGAACATCATGGCAATCCACGATGGCGTGGAAAATTCCGGCTCCTCATTAATGCGGCCCAACTTGATGGAGCCGAACTTGGAGGCGGCAATAAAGACAACGAACACCACGAAGACGGTGCCGAAGAGGACATAGGCCCAACCGAAGTTGTCCACGACCCAGGTCAGGGCCGAAGAGGAGAAGTTGGCAAAGTTGTCCGGGGCGGCCAGGCCCCACACAACGATCGCGGCGACCAGAACACCGGCGATGCCGACGATGGACCAATCGATTGGCATATTGTCACGATCGGCCGCGATTTCCACCTCAGGATCGTCATAGCGCTCCGGGTGGAAGCCATCGGAGTGAATCATATCCTGAAGCTGGCCGGTGGCAGATTGTGCGTCCAGCTGTTCGTCTACAGTCTGATAATTCTCAATAGGCTGCCCGCTCGAAGAAGCAGAGGCCGGCTGCGCCTGTGCGCCAACCGGTTCCTTTCCTTCTTCTGGCACGCCTGTGCCCATATTTTCCGAGTTCGTCATGAGCTATACAGTGGTGCGGAACTACTCAATTATCAAACGAAACACGTAGAAACTTCGCTGCTCAACGCCGTTTCCCAGGGATTTTCCACGATAATTTGAAAGGTTTTTACGCTTTATTTGCCCATGTAAATACCGCTTTAAGCTGCCCACACGCCCGAGGACTATAACAATTCAATTACAAATCCCCCGTTAGTGAAGCCGTCTACGCACGCTACGGGGTGTGACGTAATCGAATAAGCGGTGGGGACTAGTCCTTGCGAGCTGCCAAAGCGGCATCATAAAGCTCGCGATTAGAGACCTCGGTGCCTTTGGCTACCTGCTTGCACGCGTCCTTCAGTCGCATCCCCGCGTCCGCTAGCTCGAGCGCCTTGGGCACCAAGTCTGCAGCGGTAGCGGCAGCGGCAGTACCGCCCTCAATCACCACGGTGATCTCTCCCCGAGCACCGTCTACTGCCCACTCGGCTAGCTCGCCCAGATTGCCACGGCGGATTTCCTCATAGGTCTTGGTCAGCTCTCGGCACACCGCGGCCGGGCGGTCGGCGCCGAGAATTTCCGCTGCCTCGGCCAAGGTTTCGGCTACGCGGTGAGGAGATTCGAAGAAGACGATGGCTCGCTTTTCGTTGCGCAGTGACTCCAGCCACGCCTTGCGGGGACCGGGCTTGCGAGGAGGAAAGGCGTCGAAAAGGAAATGCCCCACGCCCAGGCCCGAAAGCGCCAGGGCCGTCGGCACGGCAGAAGGGCCAGGAAAACAGGTCACGGGGATATCCCGCTCGGCTGCCGCGGCCACAAGGGACAGGCCCGGATCCGAAATAATGGGCATGCCGGCATCGGTGACGACGAGGACGGTGCCTGACGCGGCGGCGTCGATAAGCTGCTGGGCTCGGTCCTTTTCATTGTGATCAAAATTGGACACCACCCGCCCGGAAATCTCGATCCCTAAAGCCTGGGCCAGATTGCGCACGCGCCGCGTATCTTCGGCCGCGATAACGTCCGCATGCTGCAAGACATGCATTAAACGCGCGGAGGCATCTCCTACGTTTCCCAGCGGCGTGGCGGCGAGGATTACCCCGCGTGGTAGTGGATCCAGACCTAAAGCAGACATACTTCTAGCATTCCATACTCTTTAATGCGCGGTTGCGCTACGTTGTCGCCTAGACTCAACCAAGTGACTATTGCTACCGCTGCCCCATCGCGCACCACGCACGACACCGTGGCTCCGCCAGCACCCCGCGCCTATGCGTGGGGCAAGGCTGACTGGATAAGCACTAGCGTCGTCGGCGTCCTTGCGCTCATTACCCGCTTTATCGGACTTACCGCGCCCGTTTCCAAGGGCACGCCCGTCTTTGATGAGAAGCACTACGTTCCCCAAGCCTGGGACATGGTGCGAAGCTGGGATAACCTTTTTATCGGCGGTATCGAAACCAACCCCGGCTATGGTCTAGTAGTACACCCACCGTTGGGTAAGCAGATCGTGGCACTAGCCGAGTGGGTCTTTGGTTATTCCCCTTTGGGCTGGCGTTTTATGACGGCCCTCTTCGGAGCAGCCACCGTGCTCTTGACGATGTCCCTGGCCCGCCGGGTCTCCTTATCCTGGCAGGTAGCAACCCTAGCTGGCCTCATCGCCGTCTTTGATGGCGTGCTCTTGGTCTCCTCCAAGTTCGGCATGCTGGATATATTCCAAGTCTTTTTCGTTGTAGCCGCCGCCTGGGCGCTCGCCCGCGATCATAATCAGATGCGCGAGCGCCTCCACAACGCGTTTGTGAAGGACCGGATGGGCTCTTCCGCCTTCGGCCCGCGCTTTGGATTCCGCTGGTGGCGCCTCCTCGCAGGTGTCTGCCTTGGTCTTTCCCTGGGCGTGAAGTGGTCCGGCCTGTACTTCATCATGTTCTTTGGCCTAATGTCCGTCTTCAGCGACCTTGCCCTGCGCAAGCGCTATGGGGTGCGCCGCTATATCCTCGGTACACTGGTGCGCGATACCCCTGCTGCCCTGGCCTCCCTTGTGCTCGTGCCGGTACTGCTCTACGCTTGGACCTGGCGGGCGTGGTTTTCCTCCGAAACCGCCGTGTACCGCCATGCCAAGGTGGATGGCACCATCGAGGATGGATCGTGGCTGATGCACCTGCCCGATTCTTTGGCCGGCTGGTTCTACTACCATTCCTCTGTCTTGGAATTCCATGCCAGCCTTACCTCCTCCGGCGGCCACCATCACCCGTGGGATTCCAAGCCTTGGGCCTGGCTCGTTGCCGCCCGCCCCATCTTGTACTACTCCTCCACCGACCTGCAGTGCGGTGATGGCAGTAACGAATGCCGCAAGATGCTCTACCTCTTCGGCACCCCCGCCATCTGGTGGCTAGTCATCCCGGCCGTGCTGTGGGGACTATGGTCGCTAATTATTCGCCGCAACCGCGCCTTCCTTATCCCCTTGGTGGGCTTTGCGGCAGGCTTCTTCCCATGGCTCGCGGCCTTTGACCGCCAGATGTACTTCTTCTACGCCACCGCTTTCATCCCCTTTGTCATCGTGCTTATTGCGTTAGCTTTAGGCCAGCTCATCGGGCATGGCAGGCCTGTGCGGTGGGGATGGCTGAAGAGCTTGGCCGGCGGCCCCGTACATTGGGGCACTATCGTCGCCGTGTTCTACCTAGCGTTGGTAGTGGCAATGTTCTTCTACTTCTCCCCCATTTTGTACGGCTACAAGATTCCAGATTCCTGGTACCACTCCATGATGTGGCTGCCGAGCTGGACCTAACCGCGCCTGAATGAAGTTTATTGCGGCTGTGCATTGAGGGACTGCCACCACGCGCGCACGAGGTAGCCCTTTTCTGCCGCCCAGGCCCACGCCAGGCTAATAGTTGCCAGCGCGGTGGCGATGAGGAAATACACCTGCTCAATGGTAACGGTACCCAGCGCTATATCGCGCATTCCAAAGCCGAAGAGGAAGGCAAACATCGTGGCCGATACCGGAAGCAGGCCGGTGACCGCTGCGGGGCGCCAGGCGCTGAAGAATAGGCCGCAGGCCATGCCAAAGCGTACTGCCGCGCCCTCCATCAGCAGGTTGGCTCGCTCCGGATCCGCAGTGGGATCTAGAACTTTTCCTTCCGCGCCCAACGGTACGAGCCCGGAGGCGTGCACGATGAGCACCACTGCCCAGATCGCAAAGATGGCCCCCATAAGCACCATTGCGGCACGCGCAACCGTGAGGTTGGCTTGGCGAGCGCTCGCGGTACGTCGCCATTCCGGCTCCACGCCGGCCAAGATGACATCAGAAAGATCCGTGGGCGGAGCCATGCCGGAATCCACGGGCTCCACAAAGCTCAATGAACGCGATAGCGCGGCCGCCTTGTCACGGAAAGCGCGGCATTCGGCGCAGCTTTCCAGGTGAGTATCAATGACGTCCTGGGACAGATCGGAGTGCTCTCCATCCATGTGCGCGGAGATAGCCGCTTGGACCTGGCTATGCGTCAACATTGCTGAGCACCCCGTCCATGCTGGCTCTGCCGGAGCCAAAAATTACGATCATCAGCAGGGATAACAACAATACCAGTGGGTATTCGATTCCACCATCGGCAGCAAATAGGCCGTGGCCCAGGTGCACGAAATACAGGGCACACCCCATGAGCAATGCGAGTGCCCCGGCGACAAAAGTGGTGAGCAGACCAATGACGAGGAATGCACCGCCGGCCATCTCTCCTATGGCGGCGATATAGCCGGAAAGCTGTGGCTGCGGCACCCCCAGGGCGGAAAATTGCCCCACGGTTTCATCCATGCCAGTCATAAACATCTTGTCCACGCCGTGTGCGATAAAGATTAATCCGAGGACCGCTCGAAAAATAAGCAGTGCAGCATCGCGTACGGCAGGTCTATTCATGCTGAACAGATTACCCTGAACCCCTCACCCGATGCGAAGGCAATGGACTACACCCATGCTCCTGGGAAATTCGCCCTTTGGCGGGGGAAGGAAAAGAACACGGTCGCGCGGGCTGTTTCAATGGGAACTACGCACAAAAGATAAAAGGAGAACACCATGAGCGAACCAACCACGCAGTCCGAAGAGCGAACCACCTTGGTCTATGACGATGATGGCCTGGGCCGTCCGCCTTGGGCGATGTCCTCGCCGATGTTAAAGGAGTATTACGACACCGAATGGGGCCTACCCATTTTCGATGAAGCTGCACTCTACGAGCGCTTGAGTCTCGAATCTTTCCAGTCCGGCCTGTCCTGGGCGGTGGTGCTCAAGAAGCGCGAGGCCTTCCGTGCAGCCTTTTGCAACTTCGATCCGGACAAGGTCGCCCAATTCGGAGAGGCAGACGTGGAGCGTTTGCTTGGCGACGCCTCCATTATCCGCAACGAAACCAAAATCCGCGCCGCGATTAATAACGCCAAGGCGACCATCGCTTTGCGCGAGGAAGGCGGGCTGGCGGAGTTCATTTGGGCCTACCAACCTCCGGAAAACCTCTACCCCACCGTGATGGAGGATATTCCGAAAAAGAGCTACGAGTCCAAGCTCATGTCCCGCGAGCTCAAGAAGAAGGGGTTTCGCTTCGTTGGCCCGGTTACCTGTTTCGCCCTCATGGAGGCCATCGGCATGATTGATACGCACCTCATCGGCTCTCATCGCCGCGGTACCTCCGGGGTGTGGCTGGAGAGCGGCGTGCCGCATTATGGTCTAGCGCAGGAATACAACGCGCTCGCGAACTCGCAGACAGCGAGCGCCGACGAGCTCCACGGCGCTGCTAGCTAGGCCGCCACACGCGCTTATCCAGCGCGGCGGGCTGCTAGGTCATCGCGGCGACCGTAGCCATCCGGCCCGACGTGCGGGCCGTCAAAGTCGCCGTCCTCACCATCGCTATAGCTCAGCGGAAGATGCACGAAGTCCGGGCTCTCATCGTCGATTTCCACGACCACGGCACCTGGGCGGCGCAGATTGCGCGGAATCTTCAGCTCTTCATCCTCGGCGTTGCGCACGCCCAAACGGGCGCGGCGCAGGTGGCGTACACGGCGGCGCATCAGTGCCTGTTCCTGGCGGACCTGAGAGCGAAGGGCGATCAAGTAGGCCACGGTAAGCACGCCGGCGACCGCAGCCAACCACCAAGTCCAGCCACCAACTACGATGCCGAGGGCCACCGTGAGCACCACGGCCACGGCCAGCCCCAGCAGGGTGCGCTGACGTCGCTGGTAGCGCGTTGCAGACTTTTCCTTTTCCGCTACCGGATCCCAGCCACCGCGGCCCAAACGACGCTGGGCAAATTCGACCTCGTCCTCGGACAGGTCGGTATCCAAGCCGGCTTCGTCTGCTTCCGTGGCCGCTTCTAGTTTCTCGGACCCCTTGGCCTCGGACACATCATCCGCGCCGGCCGGCTCTACGGGGTCATTCTCCCTGACCTCGGCCTTGTCTACGGCGCCCGGATACATGAGGTCTACCGGCGAGGTATAGGTTTCGTCGTAGGTATAAGCATCGCTCGCCACGCTAGAGACAGCTGGGGCGCTAAAGACCTCAGCCTCGGCGGCGGCAACTTCGGCGGCATCGTTCTTCGAGGCCTTGTCCGAGGCGTCGTCCTCGTCCTCCAGGAGCACGTCATCGACATCGTCTGCCTCTGCGGTGTTGGCTTCCTTATCCGCATCAGCCTGCTGGGAGGCAGGAACCGCAGCTGCCTGTGGCTTGACTGCAGACTCGTCTTC
The DNA here is from genome assembly GCF_001913985.1 of Corynebacterium sp. S5S1. Taxonomy (NCBI): domain Bacteria; kingdom Bacillati; phylum Actinomycetota; class Actinomycetes; order Mycobacteriales; family Corynebacteriaceae; genus Corynebacterium; species Corynebacterium sp. S5S1. The sequence goes on along the minus strand of NZ_MKXT01000017.1, from coordinate 21,175 downwards.
TTCTGCGACCGCTTCTTCCACCAATTCGCCGTCGATGGTTTCTGCCTGTTCCTTGGATTCTTCACCCGCGGTGGAAGCGGAAGCGCCAGTAAACGCTCGGCTACCGCTGCCGAAGGGCTGGGACTTGGCCCGGCGTGCGGCACCAGCAATGGTCACGGAGCGCGACGAGGACTTGGTGGTCTCGGCATCGGATTTACTGTCGGCAGCGTCTGCAGGCTCGACGACTTCGTAGTCCGCCTCGGCCTCATCGTCCCGACGGTGGACGTCTTCAGCGCGCAGGCGCGGACGACGCCGGCCGGCGACCTTGCCGGAATCTCCTTCAAAGAGGACCCGGGTATCTTCAAAGGCCTCACCGGTATGGCTCATTGGGCGATTATTCCTACCCAGTAGCCACGGTGCGAGCACGAAGAGCCACACCACGATGATCGCGATAATCGGCACAGCTGTCGACACGAAAAGGACCTTCCCCTTGGATACAGATGATTACTCCACCTTAAACGGTGAAACCGCACCGTAGCACCCCAAATTCGCACAAATTACAATGTTGTTACTTATGTGAAAATTGAGGTGGGAATCCCAGCGGTTAGGCCACTATTTCACGCCAGTCGCCCAGCTTGACGCAGGCGCTCCACCGCCGTGGAGGCAAAGTCTTCTTTCACCAACGCCACGTAGTGGTGGTCCTGCCACGCGCCGTCGATATGTAGATTGCGCCGCAAATACCCCTCATGCCGGAACCCGTTGGCAGCCAAGACGCGGCCCGAGGCGGGGTTGTGCTCCAGATAGGTGGCGGTCACGCGGTGCAAACCCACCCGTCCAAAGGCATGGTCCACGCCTAAGGCGGTGGCGGCCGTAGCCACCCCGGCGCCGTGAACCGCGGAATATACCCAGTAGCCAATCCAGCAATCGCGAATGCTGCCATGCTGAATGTTTCCCAGGGTTACCTGCCCTGCGAATTTCCCCTCCAGCTCAATGACAAGCGGGATCACCAGCGCCTCACGCGCGGCGGTGCGCAGGTACATCAGGTGATTCCACCATGCTTGCTGACTATGCGCCGCCGCCCACGGTGCGGTTTGGGTCGGCTCTACTGGGCGGAGGAAGCGTTCGTCTTCGATGCGCTGACGCCGCCACTCATGGCCGTCGGAACGCAGCAGGGGGCGCAAACGCATCCGCGCCCCCGAGGGAAAGACAGAAGAGGAGGGAAGCTGGACAAAAGGAGTAGATTCCGGCCACCCCGGATGCATGTCATCGGTGGGGCCGGTAGCAGGATGGCGAAACCTATCCGCCGCGTTGCCGAAAGGATCGAGCATTAGCTGCGCTGGGTCAAAAACAACACATCAACCACATCGCCTGGGCGGATTTCCGTGACCTCTTCCGGCACGCGAATCATGGCGTTGGCCTCTGAGAGGCCGGCCAAGAGGTGTGCCGGAGCACCTGCGGCACCGCCGAGGCCTTCCACCAAGTAGTCCGCGGTTTCGGCATCGCGCATCAGGCGAGCGCGGATGAAGCCGCGCCGGCCGGGGCGAGAATCGATGTGGTTCAACGCGCGGGCACGCACCACACGGCGGTGCGCATTCCGCTTGCCCAGCGCCAAGCGGATAAGCGGGCGGATATACACCTCAAAGACCACAAGCGCGGACACCGGATTGGACGGCAGCAAGAACGTAGGAATGCGCTCCTCGCCCATCAGCCCAAAACCTTGGACGGAGCCGGGGTGCATGGCCACGCGCGAGGTATCAATATCACCAAGGTCGTCGAGAATTTCGCGGATCGTTTCGGCACCAGCGCCGCCCACCGCGCCGGAGATAACCAGCACCTCGCTGCGGGCAATGTGCTTTTCCAACGCTTCGCGGATACGACGCGGCTCGCCCTCGGCAATGCCCACGCGATGTACCTCTGCCCCGGCTTCGCGGGCCGCGGCAGCCAAGGAATAGGAGTTCACGTCAAAGACCTGACCCAGCGCCGGCTCTTGGTCCAAGTCAACCAGCTCGCGGCCGAAGGAGATGATGGTGATGCGCGGGCGTGGATACACCAGCACCTTAGAGCGGCCCACCGCAGCTAGAAGGCCAATCTGTGCAGGTCCCAAAACGGTGCCAGAAGAGACAGCGACATCGCCAGGCTGAATATCATCGCCTACCCGGCGCACGAAGTCACCGGAGCGTACCGGACGGTGGGCGGTAACGCGCTTGCGGCCGCGGTCGGTCCACTCGAGGGGAAGGACGGCGTCGGCAAGCGTGGGCAAAGGCGCACCCGTATATACGCGCACCGCCTGCTTAGGCTGCAGGCGCAGCGGCTGCTTGGAGCCGGCCGGAACCTCACCCACCACGGGCAAGGAACGCTCTACCTCCGGCTGCGGGGAATCCGCATCCTCTTCGCTCTCAGTGGACTGTTCTTCCTGGTCCTTGTGGCGGCGCACCCGCAGACCCCGCTCGCCGCCAATATCCACGGCGCGCACCGCGTAGCCATCGATGGCCGCTTGCGGGAAGCCTGGTAGTGGCTGGTTAGCTTGTACCTGCTCGGCGCACATCAAACCCAGCGCGTTGGAAATACCGATGCGCACCGGCTCCGGCGTCGTCGCCGCATCCGTTACCAGCGCCAACTGGTCATCAACTGAACGCATAAGGTCTATGCCCGCCCTTTCTTCGCTTCCACGTCCTTGGCCACTGGGAAAATCCCTAGGCTAGGCCGTGTTCGTCCTCATACTCGGCGATGATGTGCTTAATCGCTTTATACAGCGTGGGGCCGTACTTTTCATCGCGCAGGCCAAAGTCCACGTTGGCGGGGATATAGCCTCCGGGATTGCCCAAATCATGGCGCTTTCCTTGGTGGACTACCACGTGGACGGGCTCGCCCTCCTCGATGAGGAGCTCGATGGCGTCAGTAAGCTGCAGCTCGCCGCCCTTGCCCGGCTTAATGCGGCGCAGGGCATCAAAGATCTTGCGGTCCAAAAGGTAGCGGCCGGTAGCCACGAGGTTAGAAGGGGCATCCTCTACCGCCGGCTTTTCCACCATGCCCACGACCTTCTTCACGCCAGGGGCATCGGTATCTTTCACGTCGAAGACGCCGTAGTTGTAGGTCTGCTCGCGCGGGACCTCGAAGGCACACAGCACGCTGCCGCCCAAAGCCGCGCGCACACGCGCCATATCGGCCATGACGGTGGCGGGCAGCACAATGTCATCGGGGAGCATGACGGCGAAGGAATCCTCGTCTTCCCCAAGGACCTCTTCGGCAAGGCCCACCGCGTGGCCCAAGCCCAACGGCTTTTCCTGCTCCACCGCAACGGGGTGAATGATCTGGTTGGCGCGCTTGACTTTAGCCACCTGCTCATCCTTGCCGCGGGATTCAAGGGTCTCTACCAGCTCGGGAAAAGCCTCGAAATGGCGCATGACTTCTTGCTTATCGGGCGCGGTAATCACCGCAAGGCGGCGCGCACCTACAGAAGCTGCCTCCTCTGCGATGAGTTCGATGCCGGGAGTATCAACAACGGGCAGTAGTTCCTTGGGAACCGTTTTGGTGGCGGGCAAAAATCGGGTACCCATACCTGCCGCTGGAACTACAACCGTGGTGATTCCGCGGGCGGAATCTTCGCGTTCTATAGCCATGCACAATAGCGTACAACGCCACATTATTTTCCCGTGCACCGCTACGCCGCGGGGTTATGATTTATTTATGACCTCTTCCATCACCGCCAAAAACGAGCTGCGCGCCCGCTTGGTCCAGGCCCGCCGCGAACTTTCCTCCGAGGACCACGATGTTTTTACCGCCGCTGTGCGCAAACATCTCGAATCCGAGCTCACCGAGTCCATGACCGTGGCCGCCTACTGGCCTTTGGGCTCTGAGCCCGGTGGTGCGGACTTTGTGCCGTGGCTCAAGGCCCATGTTTCCCGCGTCCTCCTGCCAATTTCCGGCGAGAATGGCACACTGACCTTTGCCGAATACCGCGGGAAGGAAGCCATGCACACCAGCCCATTGGGTTTGAATGAGCCCCAGGGCCCAAGCTTTGATAGCAGCGTGCTGGCCGAGTGCGATCTGGTGCTCGCCCCCGCCATGGCAGTAGATGCCAAGGGCAACCGCATGGGCAAGGGCGGCGGCTACTATGACCGCGCGCTAGAGCCGCTTCCCCACGGCAAGCCGCCGGTTTTCGCCATGGTCTACCCCTCCGAATTCCTAGACGAGCTGCCTACCGAGGACCATGACCGCAAGGTTGATGCCGTCGTCACCGCAGAGGGCATCACCCGCTTCTAGTTTTTAGAGTGCGGGAACCATGCGCGGTTTCGGGCAGTCTAAAAGAGTATGCCCACTTCGCGTATGCCCCGCCTCGTTTCCACCCTTCGTACCCCTGGCCACCGCCGCGGCGTTGTAGTGCGCCGCGTCATTGCGGTGGCCCTTCTTATTGCCGCGCTGGCTTCGGCCTTGTCTGCGGCTAAGGAACTGCCACGCGTTCCCGTCTTTAGCCGCGATCTGCCCGCGGGGGCGGAGCTGGCGCTTGCCGACGTCGACTTAGCCCGCCTTCCTTCTTCTTCCATCCCCGATTCCGCGGTAGCGGCAAAGCCAGAAGAACTTACTGGTCGCGTGATTACCGCCGCAGCCGGCAGGGGCGAGGTGATTACCGATGCGCGCCTTTTGGGAGAAGACCTCGTCTCCAGCTTGGTCGGCGGCTCGGAAGCCGCGGCCGCGCGAATGATCCCGGTCAAGCTCGCCGAGCCAGACATCATCCCCCACCTACACCATGGCGATACCGTGGACGTGGTGACCGCCGTCGATGCCGCGCCCTCCCCTGCTGGAGAGGGCGAGGCGCCCACAACGCCCACCGCGCGCGTTATCGCCACCGGCGGGCGCGTGGTGTCGACCTCTAGCGCCGAAGGCGAGGCCTCTTCCTCTACGGTTTTGCTCGCGCTGCCCCATGACCATGCCAATGATGTTGCCGCGGCGTCATTAAGCCAGCCGCTCACGGTGGTCATAGTTGGTGATCGCGCTCACCCACAACAGCACTAGGCCTTTTCAGCCACCACAGTTGTGGTTGGTTACCGCCTACATTAAGGTTTCACGATGCCCATGGTCCACACCAAACTTTAGTTATTCCCAGAAAGGTTCGTGCATTTCACCATGCTCAAGGGTTTTAAAGACTTCATTATGCGCGGCAACGTCATTGAACTAGCCACCGCAGTCATCATTGGTTCTGCCTTCACCGCAATCGTCAAGTCCGTGACGGATTCCATCATCCAGCCGATTATTAATTCTCTCGGCTCCGCTGAGGTGAAAGGATTGGGCTTCCAGATCACCGACAATGAGAACACGTTTGTTGACTTCGGCGCAGTAATCACTGCAGCGATTAACTTCCTCATCATCGCCGCGGTGGTTTACTTCCTCATCGTCATGCCGATCAACAAGCTCACCGAGGCCGCTAAGCGCCGCCACGGTGTCGACCCTGAGGCTCCGGCACCAACCTCCGAGGAACTGCTCGCGGAAATCCGCGACCTGCTCGAGGCCCAGAATGTCTCCGATAAGGACATCCCGGATACTGGCATTGACGGTTCTACCGGCGGCGGCCGCCACCAGGCCTAGTTCCCTGCGCTGCATATACAACGCAGAGCCCGCGGTTTCATTTCTCCGGAAGCGAAACCGCGGGCTTTAAGTACCTCTGTGGTTGCAGACCTGCATCCTGTTTTAGGCACTAGCCGCCGTAGTGTGGCGGCTGATTCTCCCGGTAGAACTGTTCATCGCGCTGGCCGGACTCCCCCTCTGCCGCCGCCGAATCCCCGTCATCGACGGTAACGATTCTCTCTTCATCGGCACCGTGGGCAGCGGGTGCGCCGGGCTTATCAGCACTACGGTCATAGTCGGCAGCAGCAGATTGGCGAAATACTCGCCGGCGATTTCTCCGCGACGTCATGAAAAATGCCCTGCGCTTACTGGACGCTAGATTGCTGGAGCTGGTCAATGAGGTGGTGTACCAGGGGCGCCAAGGTAGCCATGCCATCGCGGACGGCAGCGCGCGACGAGGCAAGGTTGACCACTACGGTAGAGCCAGAAACACCCGATAGACCGCGAGACGTACAGGCATCCACCGCGCCGCAGGCTTGGCCAGAAGAACGCAGCGCCTGTGCCACGCCCGGAACCATCTTGTCGATGACAGACCGGGTAGCCTCTGGAGTCTTATCGCGCGGGCCTACACCCGTACCGCCCACGGTGAGGACCACGTCCACGCCACCGACCACGGCGGTCTCAATGGCCTGGCGGATCTTGGATTTCTTGGAACGGACCACGATGGCGCCATCAACACGGAAATTGGCCTCCGCGAGCAACTCACTTACCAGCTGAGAAGTGCTATCGGATTGCTCACCAGGATGGTCAGTGACAATCACAATAAGCCCACGGCGCGGGGCAGCAAGGCTAACCTCCTGTTCGCTTGCCAGCAGGAAGGCATCATCGGGTTCGGCAACATCCATCAAGGAATCGCGCCTGGTCGCGCCGTCGGGCTGCGCGGAGTCGGTCACATCGTGCTGCGAATCTGGCATTTTTCTCCTTAAGTTAAGGCATTGCGGCCTTGTGGCGGGGTGAGGTACGGCGCATTTAGCACCTAATGAGGTCTTGCACAGTAATTTACTCGCCTGAGAGGGTTACCTCTACCTGACGAGATTCATCCGAGTCTTCGCGGGTTACCTCCAAGGTCACCGTCGCGCCAAAGTCTTGCGATCGCGCCGCCGCGATGAGCGCATCGGCGTTTTCGATCAGACGATCGTTGACGCGGGTTACAATGTCGCCATCCTTTAGGCCCGCCTTATCTGCTGGGCCACCCGGCTCCACCCCGGCGATGCGGGCACCATTGCCGTCGTCGCGCGCTAGCACCTTCACGCCAAGGGTCGGGTGGGAAACTTTGCCGTCATTAATGAGCTCATCTGCCATGCGCTTGGCAAAATTGGATGGAATTGCAAAGCCCAGGCCAATGGAGCCGCCCTCGCCGGAGGAACTATTAGACAGCGAAGCAATCATGGAGTTCATGCCGACGATATTGCCGTCTCGATCCACCAAGGGGCCGCCCGAGTTGCCAGGGTTTACTGCGGCATCGGTCTGAATGGCGTCAATCAGTGAGGACTCGCCACCCTCTTGGGAAGCGCGAACGGGACGGTTCTTCGCCGATACGATGCCGGAGGTCACGGTAGCATTCAGTCCCAAAGGTGAACCCACGGCCACTACCTCTTGGCCCACAGCGACGGAATCGGAGTCGCCGAATTGCAAGAAGGGCAGGTCCTTGACGTCCTTGATCTTCACGATGGCCACATCCGTATTCGCATCCGAGGCCACCACGTCAGCTTCATGCTTGCTGCCGTCATTCATGGTCACTTGCATCATGCCACCGTGTTCAGCACCGGCAACCACGTGGTGGTTGGTCAGTACATAACCGTCTGGGGAGATGACAGAGCCGGAGCCTTCAGCCCCACCCGTACGAGTCATCGTCTGGATAGAAACCACCGCCGGCAAAACCTTGGAGGCTACTTCTTCCACAGAACCCTGTTCCGGTTCCTTACCGGTGCTATTGTTTGCCGGCTCAGCCTTGAGGGCTTCATTGACCGCGGAGGTATCGTTATTGCCTCCCCCAGAACTCATGCCAACCACAGCGCCGGCAATCGAGCCTGCGGCGATGGCAGCGACGGCCGCCAATGCGGTGGCGGCGCCCAAGCCGATTTTCTTCTTTTGCTCCGGCTGCGGAGGCAGCGGAGTGACCATCGGACCTTCCTGCCCCTGACCGCTAAAGCTTTGGGCCTGTGGGCCATTCGGATAGGGCCCCAGCGAACCTAGCGTTCGTGGGCCATCGCCTTCTGCACCGCCGCGCGGCTGATTCCAGCCTTGCGAATAGGAACCGGTCTCATGTTCCTGCGCACCAGCGCCGTTGTAAAGACCAGTGCTGTCACTGTAGGGGCCAGCACTACCGGCGCCTGCGTCGGGCTGTCCGGTTTCTCCAAAGTTCGGACCACCCTGAACCGGCTCGGCCCTACCCGGGCCTTCCTGGGGTTCTCCCTCTGGGGAGTTTCCATCAAAGCCGCGGTAATCGTCATTCCTCATGTTCATGAGAAAACTATGCCTCACTTCGCTTGGTCAAGACTGATATTGATCTGCCAACCTACTAGGAATTCCTGGAAGGATGCTGTATTACCTCACCAGTATAAACGCTTGTACGCTAGCCCTGATTAAACCAACGCTGCGCAAAGATTTCACCTCGGTCGCTCGGGTCTTCCTTACCACCCGGCAGCCCCTCATGCGGGTCTGCCAAACCGTCCACGAAAATCTCACCCGGCACAGGCTTGCCCGGCAAGATGACTTCCATGCGGGTGCCGCCATCATTAGACTCGCGGATCTTGATCGTGCCATTGTGGCGTTCAATTACCGATTTCACAATGGCCAAGCCCAAGCCCGAGCCCGGCGTGGAACGCGCTTCCGCCGAACGGTAGAAGCGTTCAAAGACCTTCTCCCGCTCCTCCGGTGCAATGCCAGGCCCAGAGTCATCGAAGCGCAGGCGCACCTCGTGGGAGGATAGCTGCTCCATGGATACGCGCACCGTGCCAGTTGCCGGCGACCACTTAGCCGCATTGTCCATGAGGTTAAGCGTTGCACGGCCCAATGCGAAGGGGTCGCCGTCCAGCTCCCACGGGATAAAGCGCACCAAGAACTCCACATCGGGACGGCGGCGGCGCGCACGCTCCAGCGAAGCCATCATGACTTCACAAAGGTCAACCGGTTCCGGTTCGCGCTCATTGCCGTCCTCGCGCGCCAAATCAACGAGGTCTCCAATCAAGGTGGAGAGCTCATTCATCTGGGACATGACGTCATCTTCGAGGTCTTTGCGGTCCTCATCGCTCATGCCAAAGCCACCACCGGCGCGATTGAGCATCATCAAAAGCTCAATATTGGTACGCATAGAGGTCAGCGGGGTCTTCAACTCGTGTCCAGCATCGGCTACGAACTGAGCCTTCTGCGAACGGGATTCCTGCAGTGCCTCCAGCATCTGGTTAAAGGAGGTGGTCAACTGCGCCATCTCGTCGTTATTGGAGACCTCAATAGGACGCAGGTCGTTGGTCTGCGTCACGTAATCCACCGCTCGCTTCAGCCGGGCGATGGGTTGCATACCGGTTTTGGACACGATGAGGCCTGCAAAAATGGCGAGCAAGATGCCAAGGCCAACGATAATCAGAAGCACCGTGCCCAAGATGGCTATGAGCCCTTGCGTAGGTGCGAGAGACTGAGCGACGGCCACGGTAGAGCCGAGATCATGACGCTTGGCCAACACCCGCTCGCCGCCGACGGTACGCACGGAAGTTTCCGTGTAATCCTCCGTCCGGTGGAAGTCCCCGCCCATAGGAATGGTGTCGCCGTAGGAAAAGCTCATGGAGGGCGGTGATAGGGCTACACGGGTGCCAGGGTTATAGGCCTTAAAATCCTTGATTTCCTGGTCCACGTTATCCATGAACCGCGGGTCTTGGCTTTGCCGCAACAAGACATCGGCCTCGGCCTCCAAGCGGTCATCGACGGAGGCAGTAAGGGACATAGAAACTACCCAATACGTTGCCAACGTCATCAAGGCAACGGCTACGGCCACCACAAGGCCGGTAACAGTAGCGAGGCGCCACCGCAGTGGCGTCCGTGAAGCCCAACTCCCCTGACGACCGGAGAACTCGGTAAGAGGGGTGGACTGTACCTTCCCGGAAGCCACCGCGGGGGAAGCGAGCTTCCTTAAAATCACGAATTAGACTCCCTCAAAACATAGCCCACACCACGGACGGTGTGGATAAGGCGAGCATCGCTCTCGCCCTCCGTCTTCTTACGCAGGTAGCCGATATAGACCTCGAGAGCATTGCCGGAGGTAGGGAAATCGTATCCCCATACTTCTTCCAGGATCTTGCTGCGCGAGAGAACCTTGCGGGGATTTTCCATCAGCAATTGCAGCAGCGCAAACTCGGTACGCGTCAAGGAAATGGCCCGGCCACCGCGGCTTACTTCGCGGGTATCGGCATCAAGTTCAAGGTCTTCGAAGCTAAGCTTGCTTTCCACCGGAGCTTCAGCGGCGATGGAATCTGCAGAGGCACGCCGTACCAAGGAGCGCACGCGGGCCAAGAGCTCTTCCAATGCGAACGGCTTTGGCAGGTAATCATCCGCTCCGGCATCGAGGCCAGCCACGCGATCCGAGACGCCATCGCGCGCGGTCAGAACGAGAATTGGACGGTCCCAACCCTCACTGCGCAGGGTGCGGCATACCTCTAGTCCATCCATGTTGGGCATCATGACGTCCAGAATCACTAATTCGGGATTCTCAGCGCGCACCGTCTCCACGGCTTCCAAGCCGTCGTTAGCGGTCAGCACTTCGTAGCCGTTAAAGCGTAGGGAACGGCGTAGCGATTCACGGACGGCTTGTTCATCATCCACCACAAGGATTTTCATAGTCCTAATTATTACTGATGGCAGTCAACTTCATGAAGTTAAGAGAAATATTTACCCCCCATAGCCCCCCAAATACAGTTAAAACATGCTTATAGGAGGCTTCTAAAGCTAAAAAATCCCCGCCCAGCCCTCTAAAGAGAGCGGACGGGGAGATTAAAGAGCGAGCTTAGAATTGCTCTACGTTAACCAGGCCCAGCTTGGCAGCCTTAACCAGGCGGCGCGGGATGCGGACGGTCTGGCCGTCGATGGTGACTTCCTGGAGGGCTACGTTGTCAGCCTTCCACTGGGAACGGCGTGCGTGGGTGTTCGCACGGGACTTCTTAAACTTAGGAGTTGCCATTTTCTACTCTCCTCCTTACGCGTTCTTCTTCTTGCGGCGTGCCATGCCACCGAAGCGCTGGTTGAAGCGCTCGACGCGGCCGGCGGTATCCATAACGCGCTGTGCACCAGTCCAGAACGGGTGGGACTCAGCGGTAACGTCAACGACGATCAGTGGGTACTCGTTGCCGTCTTCCCACTCAACGGTGCGGTCGGAGGAAGCGGTGGACTTGGTCAAAAAGGAGTGACCGGTACCAGCATCACGGAAGACTACCGGGTGGTAATCCGGGTGAATATCTTTCTTCATATATATTCCCTCAGGGTTGGACTACGGGTCGGTTCCACACGCTTGGTGAGGATCGTGCCCGAGTTGGGACGTACAAATTTCACTCTGTTAACCGCGCGCCGCGTGGCACGGGTCAACAACCTGAATTATCCTACAGTCAACTAACCCATATACGAAATTCCCAACCAGCGGCGACCACTCATTTCACTCACGTTTCTTGCATCACGCTTGGCGGCACCGCACAGGCAAACACCACCCCAGCACGGCAAACGGCCTAGGTGCCGCAGCGAGGCAGCGATTAGGTAATTCGCGCCCGAGGCTGTAAGATTTTCCCTTGCTGTTGTCAAAATATACGTTTTACGCCCCGTCTACTGGTGTTTGACGATGGCGCCGCACCCGCTCACACCTCACTTTTGAGCACTGCCACCCTCACACGGCAGTCGGCGCTTCATTGTCTATAGCCATGATGTGGGCGGCTAGGAGAAAGAAGACCCATGTCGGCTATTTGCCAGGTAACGGGCCGCAAGCCGGAATTCGGCAAGCAGGTCTCGCACTCGCACCGCCGCACTTCGCGCCGTTGGAACCCCAACGTGCAGCGTCGTCGCTACTACCTGCCCTCTGAGGGCCGTACCATCACCCTGAACGTTTCCACGAAGGGCATGAAGATCATCGACCGCGATGGCATCGAGTCCGTTGTGGCTAAGATTCGCGCACGTGGGGAGAAGATTTAAGTATGGCACGTAACGATATCCGCCCAATCATCAAGCTTAAGTCCACTGCGGGCACCGGTTACACCTACGTGACCCGTAAGAACAAGCGCAACAACCCGGATCGCATCACCTTGAAGAAGTTCGATCCGATTGCCCGCAAGCACGTCGAATTCCGCGAGGAGCGATAATCAATGGCTAAGAAGTCCAAGATCGCTAAGAACGAGCAGCGCAAGGAAATCGTCGCCCGCTACGCGGAGCGTCGCGCTGAGCTCAAGAAGATCATCAAGAACCCGAACACCCCGGATGAGGAGCGCTTGGAGGCTCAGTTCGAGCTGAACCGCCAGCCTCGTGACGCTTCCCCAGCCCGCGTACGTAACCGTGACGCTGCCGATGGCCGTCCACGCGGTTACCTCCGCAAGTTCGGCCTGTCCCGTGTCCGTATGCGCGGCATGGCTCACCGTGGTGAGCTGCCGGGCGTTCGTAAGTCCAGCTGGTAAAGGGGTAATTGCACAATGGCTAATAAGCGCAATAACCAAAAGAAGTTCCGTATGGAGCAGAGCCGTCGCCCAAAGAAGAACCCTTTGAAGGCTGAGGGCATCGAGAAGGTGGACTACAAGGACACCAAGACTCTGCGTCTGTTCATCTCGGATCGTCACAAGATCCGTTCCCGTCGCGTCACCGGTTTGACCCCGCAGCAGCAGCGTCAGGTTGCTACCGCAGTCAAGAACGCACGCGAAATGGCTCTCCTGCCGTTCACCACCCGCTAAACAGTAGCTGGGTATCAACAGCGCACTTTTGCCGCTGGCAAGTGTGACACGGTAAAAGAACCATAAGCTTTCGCCGCCTCCCTCCCCGAGGGCAGGCGGCGAAAGTCGTTTTAGCCCTCCTATCCCTTCTGCTCGGCCCACATGCCCGGATCACAGAACCGAAGTGTTAGATTGAAAACATTCGTGCACCCCGCAGCCGGCGGGGAAGCACCGGCCCCGCACTAGTGAAAGGCAGTGAGCAATGGCCCTGCACCAATCCCTACTCGATCTTTCCGAGCTCGCCCCGCACTGCCAGTCCCGCGCTACGGCCCGCGGACTGCTCGCAGAGGCCCAAGATATCTTGCGCAACGCGGTCGCCCACCAGGACAATGAGATTGAATTGGCCAACTGGTATTCTCGGCTGATTACGGATATTGTTCGCTCCCCGGGGGTCAACTCCACAGTCCGTCTTAGCGGCGCGGCCGCCCGTGGCGACCAGCTGCCCTCCATGCCCGTGGTGTGGATGGGCGACGATGCCGATCTGCAAGAGGTCTTCGCCGATGTCGGTCTCCAAGCTCACGCAGCCACCGATTCCATCGCCGCGCGCGTCGACGCCGGCCTGCCCCTTGGAAACGGCGGGGAACAAGCACTGCTAGAAGAAGCCTTGGGCCAGCGCCCGCCTGCCCTAAAGATGGTCGATGGCCTGCCGGACCGCGATGCAGCGGTCGATATTAAGGCCACGCTGCTCTCCCCCATTGCAGCTATCGCACGCTGGGCGGCACCTGGACCGCGCCCGACCGTTGACCGCCTGGCGATTGGCGTGGAACGCGATCTGCTTACAACCGCGGACGCAGAGTCTTTGGACCTCGCGTGGCGCACCGGTTATGCGTTAGAGTTGCGCCGTTGGTATGAGGGCGTTAGCGATCGTCCAGCCACGCTGCGCGATCTTCCGCCGCTGGATCGCACCGCTTATGGTTCGGCGTGCCGCATTGTCTCGGCTGCGTTTGAATCCATTTCCCGGCGGGCAGAAGAATATAAATAGTCTCTACGGTGCGGATTCGGAAGCTGCACCTCATCGGGCATAAGATTGTACAGTTGACTATTAAAAGCGATTTCCCTTTGTGAAAGGAGGCGTCCCACCGCATGGCAGGCAATGTCGGTAGGCCGCGTAAACACAGCCCGCGGCGCAGAGGCAATAGCGCCCGTGAGGAGATCTTGGACGCCTCCTCCGAGCTTTTCACTACCCAGGGTTTTGCTACCACGTCCACGCACCAGATTGCAGACGCGGTAGGCATCCGTCAGGCGTCGCTGTACTACCACTTCCCGTCCAAGACGGAGATTTTCCTGACGCTGCTCAATTCCACCATTGATCCCTCCCTGGAATTGGCTGATGAATTGGCGGGCACCGACGCCGACCCAGCTCAGCGCCTGTGGTCTTTGGTTGCCGCAGAATCGCGTCTGCTGCTTACCAGTGGCTGGAACGTGGGCCGCCTGTATCAGCTGCCGGTGGCTAATTCTTCGGAGTTCTCCGAGTATCACGAGTCTCGCGACCGCCTGCAGAATCATTTCCGCTCCACCGCCGCCGCCATTGTGGGCGAGGATGACCCCCGCGTGGAGCTTCCCTTCCACATTGCGCTGTCCGTTATTGAAATGCGCCCCAATAACGGCACCCCTCCGTTTGACGCTTCCCAGTCGGTTCCGGAGACTGCCGCCATGCTTGCCGACGCCGCCTTGGCCGTCCTTGGCGCCTCCGTCCCCGACAATGCTGAGGAAACTACCTTGGAGCTGCTGAAGAACCGCAACGACTCCATCTCTGCGGCCGCCGCCGCAGCGGCCGACCGCAAGAAGAAGTCGCGCTAGCCCGTCCTTCCTCTCGTTAGCGCTGCCACGACTCCGTGAACTCGCCCGTGGCGGCCAATCCACCGCCCTCGCGCACGCTCACGCCACTCGGCGTCACCACGATGATCGACGGATCCGCATTGACGTAGTAGTTGTTGCCGTCTTGGGTAACGTCACCCGATTCAAACTGGCCGTCAAACATCGACGAGCGATAGAACTTGTAGCCGCCTCCGGTCTCGCAGATGATAACCCTGCCGTCGGGACCAGCCCCAGCGAACAAGGCACGCTCAAAGCGCTGACAGTTGGCGTAGCCGCCATCGAGCCATCCGTACTCATTGAAATTAGAAATGTAGCTTCCCACACCAGTCTTCTGGCTCCCACCGGTGGAAGACGGGGCCTCCTGCTTTTCCGTCTGCGTGACCGTGACTACCGGCGGTTCCTCAGGGGATTCCTTGGTTACGGTCTCTTGCGCGGCCGTAGTTTCCTCGGCGGTCTCCTCTTCTTTGTCGGAGTTATTGACCGTGGTCATTCCACTGCCCTCACCCTTGAAGCTGGGAGCGGATTCATCCGTGGAGTTACTGCAACCGCTCAGCGCGAGGCTGGCGGCCACGAGCGGGATGAGGCCTGCGGCAAGAAGCGGGCGGAGGCTTAAGCGAGAAGTCATGAGTTTTCCTTTCTACTGACAGCCTTAACAGGCAGGGCTGGGCCACTGGGTTTCGGCCTGCGCTAGGGCTTCGGCCATGGAGGTAAGTACCTTTTGAGTGGAGGCGTACTGACCATCAGGGGAGGAGGCAATCAGTGCCACGGCGACGTCATGCCCACCAAGCTGCACGATGCCCATCTGCCGCACATCGTAGGCGCCGGCGAGGCTCGGGCCCCGCCCCCTTCATCAAGGCGCCCGGCAGGGTGCGCAGGCCGTAGGCTTGGGCGGGATCGGCGACACCCATGGCGTCGATAATCGGCTGGGCACCTTCAACGCAGCGCACCCCGGCCATGAACTTTGCTTGGTTTCCCACGCCCCACATGGTTTGGCCAAAAGCCGTAAATTCCGGCCGGGTGACCTGGGATTGGACTTGGGTGGCGGTATCGCCCGCCTCCGCGATGACGCTTTGTGTGGCCTGCGCGGCTGCAGTCCCCTCCCCTAAAGCTGCCCACGCGGCCTTGGCAGCCTCGTTATCGGAGTAGGTGATTGCAGAAGACACTAGCTGGCTATCGGCCGCACCCGTGCGATTCGCCGCGATCAGCACCGGCACCTTGGAGGTCGACCACGCTGCCTCGGGAGCGGTGCGCCCCGCTTCAATAGTGGTCGTGCCATCGGAGACGGCGATGCCCACATCGCCGTGTTCGGCCACGATACGGTCAAGCACGGCTTGGACATCACCGGAAGGGGCCGCGGCCGGTGGCTCCGTGGAGGAGGAAGGCGCAGACGAGGCAGCCGGTCGTGTGGATGAGGCCGCGGGCGCTGCGGACGTGGTCTCTTTTCCGTAGAGGGGATTTGCCGTGCCACGTGCTTCGGTGTTGACGAAAGTAGGGGAATTATCCGCCGCATCCTCATCGCCGCAGGCGCTTAGGGTGAGCGCGCAGGCGATAAGGGCGGCTGCCGGGCCCCAGGCCCGGCGGATAGGGAATGTCATGGCATTGAGCTTAGGCTAGTGCGCGAAGTGGCGGGTACCAGTCAGGTACAAAGTAACGCCGGCTTCTTTCGCCGCCGCGATGACTTCTTCGTCGCGAATGGAGCCGCCGGGCTGGACAACGGCCTTAACGCCGGCGTCGAGAAGCACCTGCAAGCCATCGGCGAACGGGAAGAAGGCATCGGAAGCGGCGAAGGAGCCCTCGGTGCGGTTGACGCCATCGGCCAGGGTGTTGGCGCGCTCGACGGCCAGCTTGGCAGAGTCAACGCGGTTGACCTGGCCCATGCCCACGCCCACGGTGGCATTGTCCTTGGCCAGCAAGATGGCATTGGACTTCACTGCGCGCACGGCGCGCCATGCGAACTCGAGCTCAGCCAAGTCGGACTCGTTGAGGGCCTCGCCCGCGGCCAGGCTCCAGTTGGCGGGGTTATCGCCCTCGGCCTGGTAGGTATCTGGCTCTTGGGTGAGCACGCCGCCGGAGATGTACTTGCGCTCCTCGTGCGGGTCTTCGTGCTCTGCCTGTAGCACGCGCAGGTTCTTCTTGGCCTTGAGGACTTCGATGGCGCCCTCCTCATAGGAAGGCGCAACGATGACTTCGGTGAAGATCTCCCTCACCTGCTCGGCCATCTCTACGGTGACCTCGCGGTTGACGGCAATCACGCCGCCGAAGGCGGACATTGGGTCGCACGCGTGCGCCGCGCGGTGGGCGGCGGCGATGGATTCCTCGGACACGGCAATGCCGCATGGGTTGGTGTGCTTGATAATCGCAACGCAGGGGCGCTCGTGGTCCCACGCGGCGCGCCAAGCGGCATCCGCATCCTGGTAGTTGTTGTAGCTCATCTCCTTGCCATTGAACTGGGTGGCATTGGCAAGGCCCTTGGAACCGATGCGGGTAACGGTGGCCGCCTGGTGAGAGTTCTCTCCGTAGCGCAGCGGGGTGGTTTGGCCCTCCTCGCTGAGCTGATCTACGAACCAGGCGGAGACGGCCGCATCATAATCCGCGGTGTGCAGGAAGGCGTCGCGCGCCAAGCCGCGGCGCTGCTCCAAGGTAAAGCCACCGTTGTTGACGGCCTCCACGGCCTCACCGTAGCAGGAAGGGTCTACCACAACGGCAACGGACGGGTGGTTCTTGGCGGCTGCGCGCACCATGGACGGGCCGCCGATATCAATCTGTTCCACACAGCCGTCAAAGTCCGCGCCCGAAGCCACGGTCTCGCGGAAGGGATACAGGTTGACCACGACGAGCTGGAAAGGCTCTACCTCGAGCTCGGAGAGCTGGTTGAGGTGGTCATCCTTGCGGGTATCGGCCAGGATGCCGGCGTGCACGCGGGGGTGCAGCGTCTTGACACGGCCTTCCAAGCACTCCGGGAAGCCGGTGAGCTTTTCTACCGGAGTGACCTCGATGCCTAGGTCCGCGATCTTCTTCGCGGTGGAGCCGGTGGAGACGATTTCCACGCCCGCCTTATCGAGGGCGCGGGCTAGATCCTCCAGCCCGGTCTTGTCGTACACGCTGATAAGGGCGCGCTTTACCTGCTTGCGGTCTTCGCTCATGAGGAGGATTAAGCCTTTCGAAAAGTCTTAGTCTGCGAGTTGAATAGTTAGTTTCTCGTCGTGGACGTTAGCTGCACGCAGCACCTCCACGATGAGATCGCGCTCTACTTGTTTAATGCGCTCGTGGAGGGTGGACTCGTCATCGTCCGCATTGATGGCAACGGGGCGCTGCGCGATGATGGAGCCGGTATCCACACCCGCGTCCACAAAGTGGACGGTAGAGCCAGTGATCTTCACACCGTAATCGAGGGCGTCGCGCACCGCGTGCGCTCCCTTGAAGGCAGGCAGTAGCGCCGGGTGGGTATTGATGGTGCGGCCTTCGAAGCGGTCCAGGAATTCCTGGCCCAGGATCTTCATAAAGCCCGCAGAAACAACAACGTCTGGCTGCGCAGCATCTACTGCGTCAACCAGACGTTGATTCCATTCGGCGCGATCCGCACCCAGCGCCACGACCTCGGTATCAATCCCGTGGTCCTGTGCGCGCGAAATACCGTGGCATTCCTTATCCGCCACCACCTTCACTACCTGGTAGTGCCCGGCCTGGGCATCCATGATCGCTTGCAGCAGGGAACCCGTTCCAGAAACGAGCACCACCACTCGGAGGCGTTCAGGGTCAGCGGTATAGCGCGGAGGCATCGGTGAAGTCACGCGCTATAGCCTAGCCCCTCTCCCCCTCCTCGGGGGAATCTTCGCTCGAGGAGTCCTGCTCACTCTCCCCCATTTGGTCCTTGAGCTGTTGGCTCAACGGCTTGGCGACGCCCCTTTCATCGCCCTCCTTAGCCTCCTCCGGCCGCTGCGCCGCTTCTTCGGCTGGAGCGCCCTCTTCTTTCTGCTCTTCTTCCGGTTCCTCCGCGGCCGCCTCAGGTGCAGTATCTTCGGGCTCGTCCTCGACTACCTCGGCGTCAACGATTTCCGGATCGGTGATGGGCTCTCGCTCCGGTTCGGTGGGAGCCTCGTCGGCAGCGGCAGCGGGTTCGTCGGCGTATTCATCGGTGGGGGCCGCACCAGGCGCTGTGCGGGCCGCACGCCAGGCCACGAAGGCGAAGCCAGCGGCAACGGCGCAGCCAACGACGGCCATCCACAGGGCGGTGAGGCCTGCGGCAGTCCACAGCTGCGGGCCGGTCGAACCGTAGTAGCCGAGGTCACCGCTGACAAGGTAGCAGGCAACCAGCATGATTACTGCGGAGGCCACCGTAGCTACTAGTACGTCCTGAAAGCTCGGACGCTTCTTGTACAACGAGTAGATTGCGGCGCCGAGGGGGACGATCAATAGCGCCACCGCCCAGCTGGGCGCGGATGCTGGAATGCCGCCGGTAATCGGCAGCGGTGGCAGCGGCACGAGGTGGGCGCTAAAGAGGCTCACCGAGCCTTCGCCTACGGAAAACTCCGAGCCCACCAATACTGCTGCGGTGCTCACGATGGCATTGGGAATGTAGAGCACGCTCAGCAGCACGAGTCCGGCAATGCCTAAGCCGGAGATCGTAGGATAGTCATTCATCATCTCGCCCTGGCGGGAGACGTTGACAAGGAATACCACCGCGAAGACTGCGGCTGCGCCAATGGCCAGGTAGGCGAGGTAGCGAAGGGCGATCTGGGTGGCGTCGACAAGCGGGCGCGGCACTCCATAACGCTTGGCCAACGCCCGCCACAAGCGCCACCCCATGCCGGCCGCCATGGCGGCCAGGTGCAGAACAATAACGCGCAGCAACGCCT
The DNA here is from genome assembly GCF_001913985.1 of Corynebacterium sp. S5S1. Lineage (NCBI taxonomy): Bacteria > Bacillati > Actinomycetota > Actinomycetes > Mycobacteriales > Corynebacteriaceae > Corynebacterium > Corynebacterium sp. S5S1. Next base: position 1,950 of record NZ_MKXT01000017.1, on the reverse strand, counting down.
GCGCCAGGTTTGGCGGGGAGACGTCATAGACTTTGCCCGCATCCCACAGCATCAGCCACGCGATGATGGTAAATACCACCGGCACGCCAAGCACGCAGGCCAAAAGAGTAAGCAAGTCCTTGACGCTAACCTTGTGCTTTACCGCGCTGCGCACCCGAACCGCCACCACCGCGGCAAGGATAAGCGCTGGCAAGGCCGGCAAAAAGGAAATATGCACATCAGCCGCAGAGACTGGGGCGAGGTTAAAGACCATCCAGGTCTCCGCCACGATGGTGTACCACCACGCCATGGGAGAGCCGGTGAGCATGAGACCGCCAAGCGCGATGGCCATAATGATGGGGACAATAACCACGTTGGGCACTGCCGCCGTAACGAGCATGCGGCGAATGCGCCCGGCTTTGGTCAACGGCGCGGGCGTACGGCGCGCCTTGGCCTTGAAGCCGGCCTTGCGAGCGACGCGCTGCGCCGATCCAGAGGACTGGCGTGACCCACTGGGATGAGGCGCGCGTGGGGTGCGCTCCGCGCGCACCGTACGGCCCCGCGCCTGGCTACGCGGGCGGGGCGTTGACCGAGATTGGGGGCTGGTGTTTTTGTTCATCGGCGTCCACTTTGCCACCTTCCGGAAGTGAAATCGGGGTGACGCGACGAGGCGCTCGCAAAATCACCGGCGGCAACCCCTGTACCTGGGCTATACAAATATATAAGGAGTATAAAATCTACCCTGGTTTCACACCCTTAACTCTGGCAGTAATACTATTGAAGGCAAAGGCCGCTAGTTTTTCGTGACGCACGCGGAGATCGCGTGGGATATTTATCGCACTAACATTATTCTGGGTGCCACATGTTGCCTGCTCGTGGACAATTTCCCCGAGAGGGGCCTGAAAGTTTCTTAATTTGGGTTGCTGTTATCTTTTCGAGACGCTACTGTTACATCTCGTTGGTAACAAGAAGGTCACAATCTCGTAACTAACTCGACGGGGACGTAACACCCGTTCCGCGCAGATTGTGAAAATGACGAAAGAAGACCTAATGCGAAGCAAAGTTCAGCGTGGCGCCGGCCGCCATCGCAAGATTGTCACCTCGCAGACCGCGAAGGGCCGCATTGCCGTAATGACGGTTGCGGCAGGTGCAGTTTCCACGGCCAGCGTTGGTGGCGCAGCCGCCGCAAACATTCAGTCTGATGACGCGGCCACCACCAAGACGCAGTCCGTTGACTTCGAGCTCGCCTCCGACTCCACTCAGGTGGAGGATGCCGCTGCGGCTCCGGTTGATACCACCCCGCAGATCCTCAATGTTGCTGAGGCTAAGCCAGTTGCCGATCTGACCGATCAGCTCAACAAAGCCATTCAGGCTTCTGAAGAGCGCGCCGCTGCCGATGAAGCCGCTCGCGCTCCGTCCGTAGCTCGCCCTGCCGAAGGCGCATTCACATCTCCATTCGCTATGCGCTGGGGCACCCTCCACAAGGGCGTCGACATCGCCAACTCTCCCGGCACCCCAATCCTTGCCGTCATGGATGGTACGGTCATCGACTCCGGTCCAGCTTCCGGCTTTGGCCAGTGGATCCGCATCATGCACGACGACGGCACCATGACCGTTTATGGTCACATGCAAACTCTTGACGTGGCCGTTGGCGAGCGCGTTCACGCCGGCCAGAAGATCGCTGGCATGGGCTCGGAGGGCTTTTCCACCGGCTCCCACCTCCACTTCGAAGTTTACCCGAACGGTGGCGAGGCAATCGATCCGCAGCCTTGGCTGGCTGAGCGAGGCATCGACCTCTAAGGCCCACCCCAATACCTTCTTGTTAAGCGCCGCAGTGGCTTTCCTGCGGCGCTTTTTCATGTCCACAGATGCCTTGAGTTCAGAGGGTCGTTGCAACACTTTCCCTTAGGAGGGTGTTGTTGTGTCTGGGGTTGTTGGCCCGTTTCATTCGTTGTCTGAATCGGATCGTCG
>NZ_MKXT01000056.1:0-5154 GCF_001913985.1 Corynebacterium sp. S5S1 | reverse complement strand
AAACACCATTCGAAATATTTTCAGAATTATACTTATAAAATATTTGTGACTTTTCAAAGCCATAATAATAAACTGTATCGTAGTTTCGAACACCACGACCATATTCAACTGCTTGACTATAAACTTCTTCAATTTCTAATAACTGCTCAAATACTTCACGAACATGTTCAGAATATGAAACAACATCATCGTTCATATATGATAATAATTTCGAATTTGGCAATATTGTTAATGTGAATTGGTCTACTTTTACACTAATCATCAAAAAACCTCCTAAACCGTTGAAAAACGCTTAATAACGGGGTTTAGTTGAGGTCGTCTAAACAAATTGAGTGGTTAACGATAATTCTTTGCCCCCCTTATTAAAAGGAGGGGGGCAAAAAAGCGCTCAAGCTTATGCGTCTCGCCAAACCTTTTTCAAAGTTTTGGTTGGTCGACGCAACGCTTTCGCAAATGCCCCCAAACTCTTTACTCAGTTGGGAAACAATTGTATAATTAACACATCAAAAAATTAAATCACAACTAAACCACCTGCAACGTAAACATCGGCCAAAATGTTTTTACGTTGCTTTTTTTATTTTAGCACAATCACAATCAATGTTAAGCGTAATATCAACGATAATCTCCGATTTATTCCAATTGCTTTTTTGTCGTCGATTCTGCGCCTTTCAAACTTTCCAAAGTCGTACCACCAGGCAAAATTCGCCCTGGTGGGCCAACTAGGAATAGTTTAAATGAAAGGCTCTCAACGACAAAAAATTTTCTCGGCATAAATTCTCAATTATCTCGATTTTGCATTTCTATCAAAGTTTCAAGGTTCGAAAGCGTTAAATCAAATTTGAATGTCGGCATAAATAAAAAACCTGGTTTATTACGTGTATCTGCTTTTGTAAAATACGCCTGACCTGGTTTCAATTTCACATCAGATATATCTTGCGCACTGAACATGACTTCTCTAGTTTGTCTATCTGAATTACCTAAAACCATTTTAAAGCTTAATTGGTCACGTATACCTGTACCATTAAACGAATTAGCGTTTGCTTGTTGTAAACTAATCATTAATGAAACACCTGTACTGCGACCTTTCATTGCAATATTACCTAAAGCACTATAAAATCTATCTCGTTTCTCTTTTTTTAATCCTGCTAAATCATTTGTTAATGCTCCTAACTCATCAATTACTAAACAAATATTATTCCAACCTGCATTTTTGAAACCTGCTTCAATATCTTTTTTAAATCGGTCATCATTTTTTAAAATATCTTGTCTTTCAAGCATTATATTTTCAACTTTCTCAACCAATTCAAAAATTTGGTCAGATTCTCTAGGATTTTCATCGGCTACATGATCGACACCTAAAACTGTATCTAATTTTGTTAAAGCTTGTTTTCTATCTATAACAAATAATTCATGACCCTTTAATTTCAAAGTAAACATTAAATGATACAGTGAATACGATTTACCAGAACCAGTTTGACCACTTACTAACATATGTGGCGTTTTAGCTAAATTAATGTGAACACCGTTTTTCATAATCGGTATTATATGATTTTCGGTTGAATTAACAACGTCCAAATAATCTTGCATTGTTTCAAATATATATTGATTATCTGCTTTCAAATCAAGTATTTCAGCAATGAAATATTTACCTGTTATATCACGTTGAAAAGTATCAACCACACGACCATTCTCTAGTACAACAGTCATTTCATCTTTAAATGATTCTAACTTATCGTTTAAACCTGCTAAATTCATAATTCTGATTTCATTATCGCTAATAATTTTAATTTTTGGCGTTTTCGCATACTGAATTTTTTTATCGTCTAATGATTCAACAACAATATACATCTTATCCATTACTAAAGCTTTATCAATTCGATTCTTTAATAAATGATTTTTAAAAGATAAGAGAGGATTATAATTCTTCATAATCCCCCCGTCCATCAAAGCTATTAATATAACAAATAAGCTATAAATACCCAGACTCGCCAAAAGTCCAAATGTTAATTTATCAAACCAGTGTCCAATCGGTTCAAAGGTAAGATTTTCAATATGCTTTGATATTTCAAACATCAAAAATTTAAATAACTGAACAACCAAAATAATAGCGATGAATATCAGAAAAACATAATACTTCAAGTGTCGTCGTCGTGACCTTAAAGAAATTGTTTTTAACTGATTCATTTAATCACACTCCTATTGTTGTGGTTGTTTTCTTTCTAACTTAACTAAATCATCTGCAACGACAATCAAATTACTACCAAAATGCATTGTTTCACTAGGTTTCAAACCTTTTATCATAACTTTTTCGCCAACGCTAAAATCATCAAATTTTTCTGGTTCTAATTCTGGTTTATCAATAAACAAAATAAAACTTTTACGGAAATTAACACCTTTTTGCTTTTTTCGTTCTTTTGTGTTGAAATCAAATACTTCATATTCAGCATTATCCTTATCAATGTTGATTTCAAATTTTAATCCACGTGGACTATTTGGGTCTGGTACTTTATTACCTTCTTCATTTTTCATCTTATTATAGTTTTTTTCACAACTTACCATCACTAATTCTTTACCTTTTAAAAATCCTTCTACATCAAAAATTTCAAAGTTATCTAATGCTTTTAAACCTGCCATTTATATCGCTCCTATACTATTTTTTATTTTTGTTATTACATACTTACTACTGATCCAAATTAATTTACTAATTAATTTAAATGTCTCAACTACTAATCTGATACAAAATATCAATACATACTTCATAAGCTTTATACATAACTTGTTAATCTTTACCATTATCTTTAGGCTCCAAAGTAAGTGAAGTTTTTCTTGGATTATCACTTGAATCATCTTGTTTTCTAGCCAACATCAAATCATGCTCAATATCTTCTTTTTCTCTAATTAAATTTATTTTATTTGAAAGTATATAATCATATAACTTTCTACTTTCTGTTGTTTGATAACCATCAATAGCAAATTCAAGATTGCTAACGCAATCCATAATCGTTTTTAAGTTGTTATATACAATCTGATTCATCTCATATTTTTTAGATTCGTCATTTTCTTCATCATTTACTTTTTTAAAGTTTTAGTTTGAAAATTAGAAACATAAAAACATATCATATCTAATGTTGCTATTACATCATTTTCTAATTCTGATAATCTATTCAATTTTTCAAGTATTGTCACGCTTTTTACTTCTTCCAATTGAATCACACCTTTTTTTGAATATAACTAACTGATAAACCTCTAATCTGACTATTCAAATGAAATTCACGTTGTTCTAATTCATGAATATAATCCGAATAATCTTCATCGAAATATTTATCAAATAAAATTAAAAATCGTTTGTGATTACTTATCATTTTTTGTTGCTCTTTTAACATTTCAAATAACATCTCTAAATTTTTATCATAATTTTTAATTGGTAGATTAAGATTTTTTGATAAATAAGATGAACAATTTTCTATAATTTCAAATTGTTTTTTCATTAAAATGTCAGTGTCTTTAAACGTATTCGCTAAATAATTTTTAATTTGATTATCTGATAATTGATACATTAGCTAACCTCCTTTTTTTAGGTTAATTACATTATGAATCGATTCATATCGGTGCGTAAATATTTTTACATCAATCGTTATATGTGTTAAAATACTGTTAAATCAATATTTAATAAAAAACTTTAAAATTATTTTAATGTGATTCATCGGTGCATTAATGATTTTATTAAAGACGAAAAATAGGAGGTTTTCAAAATGACAGAATTTTATTCAATAAAAGAAGTTGCTAATTTATGTAATAAACACAAATCAACAGTACAAAGAAAATTAACTAAAAAGGTATTAGAAGATATAAATAATCAAATGTTAGCAATTTATAAAAAAGCAGAAGGATATAATGGCAAAACACAACTTTTCTTTAATGAATATGCAGTAAAATATATTATGACTTTATTTGATAAAGAATTAGATTATTATTCAATCGACGACATAGATTTATATGAACTAAGCAAAAGATTTAACAATAAAGAACATAACAAAAATATTAATAATATTGATGACCTAATTGATTACATTAATAACGATAAAATTAGCTATAAAGATAAATTAGATAAAATAACTAACCTTAAAAATCATATGAATAAACTAAAAGATGAAAATATTCGTCAAAAAATAGATTTAGATAGATACCAACAACAAGTAGACCAAATGGAAATACACATTCATTATCAAGATGAAGAAATAAAATATTTACGTGATGAAGTTTTGAAAGAAATAAAAAAACGATGACCCATTACTTTTTAAAGAATGGATCATCGTTCTTATGATTTTTTATCATTGTTTTATGGTCTTTATTTAATTTAACTCTTTCTTTCATATCTTTTTTCATTTTTGAAACTAATTCATCAAATACATCTTCACCATAAGCTACATAAAACATTTTCAAAAAAGTCATTGTACCGTTTTTAAATAAATTCTGATATTTTAAATCAAATTCAGTCGTATTATTAGATTCATGACCGTCTACATGCGTTATTTCGCTATTATTACTATCTATTATCTGCTGATAAAAATCGGCATACTCTAAAATTGGATAACCTTTATCATCATATGTAATAATTTTAAAGAATTTAAAGAATTGGATAAACACACCATATAATAATGATAAAAATTCATTATTATCATCATCACAATCAACAAAAAGCTTTGTTATATTATGAGCGTATGTGCTTTTTAACTCTAATTCTAATCTTGTCCAATTACTACAATTTAAAGCTTTAAATGAATCAATCGTATTTTTAGAGATTGATTCTTCTTTTTTATCATACACACGTAAAAACGAATCGCCTGTACGACTATTCACATAAATAGTTTGTATTACTCCACTACTTCCAAGCGTTCTAATTTTATCATTGGTTACTACTCTATTACCTTTGTTTTTAATTAATATTTCATCATATTTTATTTGATTTGCTAGATTACTAACTAATAAATTTTCATCTATAAAATCAATTGCTATATCTAATCTTGATAATCTTATATCAAATACAGAACTCAATTTTTTTAAAATATGATGAACGTTAATTTCACATTGCTTTTTAATTTTATACGATTTTAAATATTCTCTTAACGCTCGAGCTTTAAACTCTATAGAAAC
>NZ_MKXT01000055.1:0-5278 GCF_001913985.1 Corynebacterium sp. S5S1 | reverse complement strand
AGCTGTTTCCCGTCGCAGTACTAGACATGATCGCCTGCTTTTTGATGGGCTATCTCGCACCCGGCCCGTTTGGCGGTGCTGGCATGCTGGGTGGCTTTTCGACGTATTCCGCCTTCGTCGGGCTCGCCTTCACAGAATTGGGCAGCCACCAGGTAATTTACGTCGCCGGGATTATCATTGCCTGCACAATCTGCTGGCTCGGTGGCGATCAGTTGCGCAACGTGTTGGATCTGCGCGAGAAGATGGCCCACTTTGTACTCACCCATGGGCCCTGGGCGCACCCGGAGACGAACCCGCGCGTACACCCGGAGTTCCCTGCCGCTGAAGGCGCTGCGGGCGGCAAGGACGGCGGCAACAGATGAACCTCGATATCAGCCTCACCGAAGCACTCTTGTCGATGGCTTCCGTCGCCGCCGGTGCCTTTGCTGGCGGTCTGCTACGTGGCTTGTTGAGCAAGCTGCGTGGCCGCTACACCGGAACCGCGTGTTCTAATATGCTGGCGTGTTTCGCACTCGGGATTATGCTGGCGCGCGTCGATCTGGGCGCGCTCGTGCACCTGCCGTATTGGGAAATCGCTTTTGGTACAGGTTTTTGCGGTGCGCTTTCAACCCTGGCAACCCTGGCCCGCGAACTGGGGAATCTGACCTACGAACGGGCGTGGATCCGCTTGAGCCTCTATACCGTGTTCACGGTGCTCGGCGGGCTGGGCGCAGTCTGGCTGGGATGGTTGCTCGGCATGGCGGTCTGACAAGATAGATCTGAAAATCAGGTGAAGTGTACTGGGTTTTGTTCCTAGGCATTTACCTTATTTTCCATTATTTCCCGAGACTCATCTTGTTCCCACAACGCGTCTTCAACCTCGACCGGGGTTCGGTATCCCAAGCTCTGGTGGAGCCTTTCCTCATTCCACCATGACACCCACTCAAACGTCGCGATCTCCACATCGACAACATCACCCCAGCTTCTGGTATGGATCAGCTCGTTCTTGTAGGAGCCGTTCACGTTTTCAGCCAAAGCATTGTCATAGGAATCACCAACAGTCCCGGTGTAAGCGGTAATCCTGTGCTGGGCACCTCGCTTGTTATAGACCACGCTGACATACTGCGACCCACGATTCGAATGGTGCACCAAACCTATCGTTTCTTCAGCGCACTTGGGTCGCCTGGTTGAGAGCTTGCAGCGGCAACACCTGAAGTGCGCATGGAATCTGATAACGCCCACCCAACGATCCGCCTGGAGTACACGTCGGTGACAAACGCGGCATACACAACGCCTTGCTTCGTGCGTACATACGTAATGTCAGCCACCCATAACTTGTTTGGTACTGCGGCACTGAATTCGTGTGGCACTAAATCCGGGCGCACATCAGGCATGTTGAGGTGAACGGGTTGTGGTAGGTGACCGGCCTTTGCCTTTGCCAGAAACACCGGCCAGGCGCATCAGCCGGGCGGTGTGCTCACGACCGATATCGATTCCATCACGGCGAAGAGCATGCCACATTTTCCGCACACCGTAAACACCGTAATTATCCCGATGAACAGCACTAATGCGTTAAACCAGCACAGTATCGCGAAGGCGACGAGCACTTAGCCCACGAGCTTTGGATTGGCGATAACCACGCGAGGTAATGAAGCCACCTTCGCGATTGTTCTTCAACGTCGTACAGATGAACTCGGGCAGTGAAACGATCCCGGTATTCATCGATGAACCGAATCATTTCTTAACGTTTCGGGTCGAGTCATGAGGCGAAAAAAGCCGAGGCAGCCTTCAACAACTCGTTGGTATCTCGCAGCTCTTGGTTTTCACGACGTAGCCTCGCGTTTTCGGCGGCCAAATCTTCACCCACAGGTTCTGGGATGGTTCCCGAACGGCGAGCAGGCTTAAGTCCATTGACGAGCCGTGTGCCATGAAACTCCCAGCTTTGGGGCTACTGCCTGGCACGCAGCTTGCATCGACATATTTTCCGCCAAGATGCGATCTTCCACGAGACGGACCAAACGGTCCTTGGCATCCTGGTCAAATTTTCTCGGCATGTTCCAGATTTTCCCATCTATTCAAACGGAACAAAACCTAGGACACTTCAATATATTCATTCAGGATATATTCATTACGGTATACACAAACCAGGATCCAAACATGAGAACCGCTGGAAATACCGCACTGAACAGCCCAATTCCCGCTATCCATGGTTTACGCTCTGCAATTCCTAGCGCTCCTGCACTGAGTCCGAGAACAAAACACACCGGCCAATGGTATAAATCAGTATCTTGCAAAAGAAAGCCACCGATTACAGCCAGAAGTAGATTAACGGAGATAAGCCCGATCGCGATTTTCGCCTTGGTTTTTCTCATCTTACCGTCCAAATATTTTGGCCTAACCTTCTTATCTTTTGTCTACCAATAGACCTAGCGCTTTACCGGGATTTGTAAATACGGGGTAATATTTAGGGCTGGCCTCAATAGATAACCCGTTATCATGCAACCTAAATTGACACTCTTTGAGTTTGTGTAGAGGAAAAAGACCGAAGTGTGTCTCTAGAGAGAGCAATTTTATGCGCCAACACAAAACCGCCAGCCCTGATGCTCAAAATTGAGCACCAGACTGGCGGCAGTCGCTGCCGTAGCAGCGTATTGCATCAAATGGCTAGACCCGCGGGAAACCTAAGCACCGTGGCTTGGGGTTTCACCTTCCAACTGCTCGCGGTGCGAACGGATCGGCTCCCACGCGGTATTGGAACGCATCGGGGTGGTGCGCTCGTCGCGGGAACGGTACAGCACGTACGGGCGGGTGGTGTACCCCACCGGCGCAGAGAACGCGTGCACCAGGCGGGTAAACGGCCACACGGCAATCAGCGTGAAACCAGCAATGACGTGCACCTTGAACTGCCACGGAGCATTAGCCATGAGATCCGGCTCAATATTGAAAATCAATAGCTGACGCAACCACGGCGAAATGGTTTCGCGGTAGTCGTATCCACCGGTACCGGCCAGATCAAACAACTGCAGCGTAAACGTCGCGAAGGAACCGGAAATCAGCGCCGCACCCAAGAAAATGTACATCACCTTGTCGGAGGTGGACGTCGACAAGAACACCGAGCGGTTCTTCAAACGACGGTAGAGCAGGCCGGCAAATCCGAGCAGCACGGCCAACGCGGCGATCGATCCGGGGATGGTCGCGATCAGGTGGTAGGCGTGATCGTCGATGCCGACGGCTCGGGTCCAGGACTTCGGGAAGGCCAGGCCCATCAGGTGGCCGATGATCACGAAGACCATGCCCCAGTGGAACAACGGCGACGACAAGCGCAGCAGCTTGGATTCATAAATCTGTGAGGAGTGGGTGGTCCAGCCGAATTGGTCCGAGCGCCAACGCCAGAAGATACCGACGACAAACGCCACAATCGCTAACCACGGGAACGCGCCCCAGAGGAAGTTATCAAACATGGTGTGGTCCTTAATCAAGTTTATTTACACAACGCCTGGCTGCGTGGTCGGGAACGGCAAATCCGCGATACCCACCATCTCTGCAGGCGGTCCGGTGCGAATCAGATCGACATATTTCTGCGCCGTTTCGCCGTCGACCTCGGGCAAGGCCTTGCACAGTGCGACGATCAGCGCGACGTAGGGCGACTGCACCTGGTTCAGCGCAGCTCGCAACACCTCGATGCCTTCGCGGTGGCTGGCCACCATTTCGACGGCGCGTTCGTGCTCTTCGCCCTCGGTCATCGCCATGGCTTCCAGCACCACGCACAGGTGATCTGGCAACTCGTCGTCCGAAATATGGAACCCCAAGGCCTCCAGCTGCTCGCGGAACGACAAGATCGCCATGCACCGCTGGCGAGTATCGCCCACGGCGTAGTAGGACAAGAACAACGCGCAACGACGACGCTGGTCGAAGGTTTCCACGTAGTGTTCTTCCAACGCGCGCGGCCCCACGCTGCGGGCCCATTCCGCGAAGTTCACGAAGTCTGTGGCAATCGCCAACGGCAGCTGATCTACCTGCTCTTCGACGGCGGCGAGCTTATCGATGATGTCCTCGCCCGGGTAGTTCAGTAACACGGACACCGCCATCGCAGTGATGCGTCGCTGCTCTTCGGTGACCTCCACCGGGGCAATGAACTCGGTGGGTACCTTGCCGGTGTGGGCGCGCAAGGTGCGCTCGACATCCTTGGCACCACCCATGCTGCCGATACCAGCCGGGGTGCCGTAGCCGGCGACGGCGTCGTCGGCAGAAGCAGCGGCGAATTTCGGCTTCGTCGACGGAGTCGTCGGGCGTTTGCGCAGTTTGTCGAAGATACTCACGGTGTGCTCCTACTTCTTCCCTATTTTCCCTATTTTTTCGGCGGGAACATCGAATCGGGGCGGTCACCGCTCCACGACAACAGCGAGACTTTGCCGCCTTGCGCAGCGCTGCTGGTGCAGGCCTCCGGTGCGCCCATGCCCAAATCGTGGAAGACATCCTCGGATGCCTGTGCCGGATCGACGCCACCGAATGGGTCCAGGTTGGAGATGCCACGTGGGGTCTCAGGAGAAGCGGTGGGGATGACGTAGCGGTCGTCGTACTTCGCGATCGACAGCAGACGGTACATTTCTTCGATCTGCTTGCCGGTCATGCCGACGGCCTGGGCAATTTCTTCCTGCGGCTCGTTGCCCAAGTTGATATCACGCATATACGAGCGCATAGCCACCAGGCGGCGCAGCGACTTCTCCACCGGCACGGTATCGCCAGCGGTGAACAAACCAGCCAGGTAGTCCAGCGGGATGCGCATATTCGATAGCGCCGAGAACAAGATCTTGTGGTCTTCACCGTCGTTACCGGAAGCGGTGACGCTGTCGACGATTGGGGACAGCGGCGGGATGTACCAGACCATAGGCAAGGTGCGGTATTCCGGGTGCAGCGGCAAAGCGACACCGTATTTGAAGATCAGATCATAGATCGGTGACTGCTGGGCAGCATCAATCCAGGAGTGCGGGATGCCCTCTGCTTGTGCAGCACGCACCACCTCTGGGTCGTGTGGATCCAGCATGATGGACTTTTGCGCCTCGAACAGATCCTGCTCGTTTTCGGTGGCAGCGGCCTCGGCGACGCGGTCGGCGTCGTAAAGAATCACGCCCAGATAGCGCAGACGGCCCACGCAGGTCTCAGAGCACACCGTCGGCTGGCCGACCTCCAAGCGCGGGTAGCACAAGGTACATTTTTCGGCTTTACCGGTCTTGTGGTTGAAATACACCTTCTTGTACGGGCAGCCGGACACGCACATGCGCCAACCACGGCAACGGTC
>NZ_MKXT01000054.1:0-5338 GCF_001913985.1 Corynebacterium sp. S5S1 | reverse complement strand
AGGGCCAATATATGCTTTTGGAGCATATATTTTCCGCAAACGCGGAGTTCAGAGCATGAAAATCAACGATTCCGGACACACATTTTGTCGCTTAACCCTTTCTCGCCGATGACGCTTCGGTTCTTGTCATTGTCGATCAACCCAACAACATCGGCCGGTTAACCGTCGCAGTCGCCCAAGACATGGGGGCCGACGTTCGCTATCTACCGGGGCTTGCGATGCGGCAGCTCTCTCGCATCCACGTCGGCAACTCCAAGACCGATGTGCGCGACGCCTACGTCATCGCCCATGCCGGTCTTAAACTTCCGGATGCCTTGCGCAGCGTCGACCGCGTTGAGGAAGTCTTTATCCAGCTGAAAGTGCTCAACGGTATTGACGAAGATCTCGCCCGGGCCTACACACGCCTGATTAACCAGATGCGATCCGCGCTCGTGGGAACCTATCCTGCATTCGAACATGTTCTGCGCGGACAGGTGATTCATCGCAAGTGGATCCTCCACCTACTTGCGAAATACGGTGGCCCCACCAAGATTCGACGCGTCGGTAGAGCACGTCTGGCAGCCTTTGCGCGCAGTCACAGGGCGCGCAATCCTGAGCCTGTCATCGATGCCATGCTTGCTGCCATCCACGGGCAGACCGTGTCCATTGCCGGGGCAGAATACGCCGAACTTGGCGTAGCAATGTCCGCCAAAGATGCATTGGCCAAACTCGAGCATCGTAAAGAAATCGAGGCACAGGTACTCAAGCTCATCCAGGACATTCCTCACACCGAGATTCTTTTATCCATGCCCGGCATCGGTCCGCGTAGCGCCGCGCAGATCCTCATGACCGTTGGCGATATGTCCGACTTCCCCGATGCAGCGCACCTAGCGTCCTATGCAGGCCTATCACCGCGGACGAATCAGTCGGGAACGTCCATCATGTCGAATTCGCCCAACCGGGCTGGCAACAAAAAATTAAAGAACGCCCTATGGCAATCGTCTTTTGCATCGATCAGATTCCACGAGCGTTCCCGACAATTCTATGAACGAAAACGCAAAGAAGGCAAAAGACACAACGCCGCAGTTGTCGCACTCGCACGCCGACGCCTAAACGTTCTCTTCGCCATGATGCGTAGCGGCGAGCTCTACCGAGACATCTCCACAGTCCAAGAGGTCACAGCAGCTTAGAACCAACAGCTCCCATCCAAGCCGATTGAGCAGCAAGCCCAATCGGCTCCTCGAGATGCCCGAAAACAACATTCACACGGCGAAGCAGAAGCCCTTCATACCCCCAACAACCTCACCCACGGAGTTGACAACCTATATAGGAACACCCCCTCAACACAAAGCCTAGTTGGAGCGGCGGCGCAGCAGCACCAGGAACCCAGCAACGACGAGGGCCAAAACGCCCAGGCCGATCGCGACGTTGCGCCAGGAAGCCGATGGCTCAGCCTCAGCTTCCGGAGAAGCGTCCGCGGAAGAATCCGCACCCTCACCACCGACGACGCCTCGGATCCACTCGGCCTGCTCGGCAACCGGCGCCACCGCGACGGCGGCATTAGAGGTCATTTCCTCCTCCGTCGGGTTGTCCGGGTCCTCGAAGAGTCCAGCCGACATGATGCCGGCGACCTTGCCGTCGGCGAAGATAGCGCCGCCGGAGTCGCCCGGCTGGATACGGGCGCCGTTCTTGAGGGCGACCTCGAGGGCGGTTGGGGCGTCGAAAAGGGCGAGCGGGGAATCGCCGCGGACCTCGGCCTCGGCGGAGGGCAGCTCGGTGGAGCCTCCCGAGCCGTCGGAGGACCAGCCGTAGATGTTCACAGCGCCGGCGGGGACCTCGTCTGCAACCTCGGCGAACGTATCTAGCTGCATTTCCTCTTCGGTGTGGAGCAGGGCGATGTCGCCGCGCGGGGCAACCTCGTGGCGGTCCACCTTGTAGACGCGCTGGTCGTCTCCCTGGCCGGTGCGCACCGAGCCGCCCGGCTTGGCGGCGGCCTCGACGCAGTGGCGGGCGGTGATGACCCAGTGGGGGTCGATGGCGGTGCCGGTGCAGACGCCGTCGTCGGGATCGGAGTCGTCGACACGCACGGAGACCACGGGCTTGGCTTCGTCGACGTCGCCGGCGAAGGTGGTGCTTTCCATCGCCCATGCGGGCTGGGCGACGAGGGCGCCTGCGACGGCGAGGCTAGCTGCGAGCTTTTTCACGATTGTTCTCCTTCACTACCGCGGTGATGCGGCGAATTACAGTTTCAAGCGGCCCGCGCTGAAATATCGCGAGCCATACGTAAGCGATCACGATGGCGCCGCCCACGGTCACCCAAACGTTGAGCCACTCGGCGGTGAGCACGTGGATGCAGTACAGAGTCAGCGGCATCCGGCCCAGCGGGGCGAGCCATCCGAGCCAGCGTTGCGCCAGGCAGCACAGGGCGCAGATGCTTATCGACGCCCCCACGCTGCCCACAACGTCCATGAGTCCTCCGGTGTGGCCGGTGGCGTCGAGAAGCGGTGGCAACGGTGTGGTCCAGCGCAGCGCCACATCCAGGGCGAACAGCGCCCCGCCGACCACGAGGCCGGGCCACAACGGCATGTAGCGTTTGAACAGGATGCCGGCGATCATGAGCGTGGCCCACATCATGGGCGGGTACGGCCAGGACGACGGCGCGAGCACCGCCGAGCCAAAAGTGAGGGCGCACGCGAGCCACAGCAACAGTGGTGTGTCCCAGCGTGGCGCCCAGGCGAGCAGCGCCATGCAGACCCCGATGGTGCCGAGCACCACCACGATCGACCCCGAAAATGGGGCGAGCGCGAAGTGCAGGGCGATCAGAAGGATGCCGCGCACGATGAACTCGGCGGGCTGGGCGCGCATGTACCCCATTGAGACACCGGCGATGAAGGCGAACAGTGCGGCCGGGAAGCCGAACAGCACCTGTGCAGTGATGCCCTCTTGGACGGTGAGGTGCGCGACCATCATGGCGACGAGTGCCACCGCGCGGGCGGCGTCGATTCCTACGTTTCGGGTCTGCATGGCTGTGGAAGTTACGCAGCCAGATGTTGCGGTGACGTTAACGTGGGCGCAACACCCCCGCCGATACGATCGGGCTCATGACAATTCGGGTACTTGTGATCGACGACGAAGCCTATCTCGCCGACGCCATCGCCACCGCACTCAACAACGCAAACATGCAGGCTAGTGCCGTGTATGACGGCTTGGAGGCGCGTTCGCGTATCGACGACACCCGCCCCGACGTCGTCGTGCTCGACCGGGACCTGCCGGGGTTGCATGGTGATGAGGTGTGCAGGTGGGTCGTCGATACGCATCCCGCGACCCGGGTGATCATGCTGACCGCGTCCGGCTCCCTGGACGACAGGCTGGAAGGCTTCGGGCTCGGCGCCGACGATTATCTGCCCAAACCGTTCGAGGTGCCGGAGTTAATCGCGCGGGTTAATGCGTTGGCGAAGCGCAACGCCCCGGCGCGCGGCGAGGTGTATCGCTGCGGGGATGTGCGCCTAGACACCTTTCGGCGCGAGGTCACCCGTGGTGGCGAGACGGTGCCACTGAGCCCGAAGGAGTTCGCTGTGCTCGAGGTACTCATGGAGGCCGACGGCGGGGTGATCTCTGCCGAGGACCTGCTCGCGGAGGCGTGGGACGAAAACGCGGACCCGTTCACCAACTCCCCGCGCGTGACGGTGTCGCACCTGCGCAAGAAGCTAGGCGAACCGCGCATCGTGCACACCGTGGCCGGCGCCGGCTACTACGTGGCGGAGGAGGAACGATGAGGCTGAGTTTGCGGGCCCGCATTACGGTGATGTTCGTGGCCACGGTGCTTGGGATGGGGTTGGCTCTGATCGGGCTGGTGTATGCCTACCTGAAGCTCACCCCGGTGCCGGTAACGGCCACCTTCCCCACGGTGGAGGACGGTGTCATCATCGACGGTGCCGTGCCGATCACCAGCGAGATCCTGCGCCGCGTCCTCCTCGCCTCCCTGTCGGTACTTGCCCTGTTGACCCTGCTTGCGGGTGTGATCGGCTGGTTCGTGGCAGGCCTGGTGATCAAACCTCTTCGCGACATTGCCGACGACGCCGCCTCCGTCACCCGCGGCGACCTCTCAGCCCGCATCACCCACCATGGTCCCGACGACGAGGTCGGCGAACTCGCAGACGCGCTCAACGTCATGCTCGACGAATTGGCGGGCGCAGTGGAGCGCCAGCGCCGGTTCGCCTCCAACGCCTCCCATGAGTTGAAGACTCCGATCGCAACCATCCAGACCATGGCAGACGTGGCCCTGACCGGCGACGACGGCGGGCTGCGTCCCACGCTAACCCGCGTGCGCGAGGTCAACGCCCGCAGCGCCGACACCGTCGCCGCCCTACTCCAGCTGGCCAACGTGGACGTGCGCGACCGGCAGCGCCTCGACCTGGCAGAACTGTGCCGCGAGGTGTGCGCCGACCGCAACGTCCCCGCCGACGCCGTGCCCGTGACCGTGGACGCCTCCCCCACCCTGACCCGCCAGGCGGTGGACAACCTGGTGCGCAACGCACTCACCCACGGCAACAACCCCGCGCTCACCCTGCGCAAGGTGGGCAACTTCGCTGAGGTCACCGTGGAATCCGGCGGCGAGACCTACTCCGCGGCCGAGGTTGCAACCTGGACCGAACCATTCGCGCGCGCCGAACGCACCGCAGGTGCCGGCCACGGGCTCGGGCTGGCACTCGTCGATGCGATCGCGAACGCCCATGGCGGATCCCTGGTGCTTGCGCCGCGGGCCGGTGGTGGGCTCGTCGCAAAGCTATCGCTTCCGGCCTAAAGCTCCCGGATGTAGAGCAGCATGCGGGAGCCTTGCTCGATGTTGGTCAGGCCGTGGCGTTCGTAAAAGCGGCGCGCATCGGTGTCTACCTCGTCGACGTTGATTTGTAATTCGCCGGCGCTGTGCTTGCGGATCTCCTCGAAGACCCGCTGCAGCAGCGCCGTGCCGACCCCGCGATTGCGGTGGGCAGGTGCGACGTAGAGCTCGTCGAGCATCGCCACCGGCCCGTCGTAATACGGGCTCGGGCGCAGGGTGACGTAGGCGAAACCAATATCGCCGGCGAGGAGAACGAAGGCGTCGTCGTGTGCGATGATCTGCGCAAACCGCTCCTCAAGGCCTTCGGGAACCGGGGTATCAAACTCTGTGTTGAAATCGCGCAATAGCTTTGCGACGACCCCCGCGTCCGCTACCTCCGCGACCCTGATCTCGTTGGTTGTAGTCATATGCGCACACCTTAACGGGTTAAGCGACAAAATGTGTGTCTGCTATCGGCGTGTCGCGGGGTTAGATGTGGCCTTTTTGGATGCCGATTGAGTGTGTGTACTCGGTATCGAT
>NZ_MKXT01000016.1:0-45315 GCF_001913985.1 Corynebacterium sp. S5S1 | reverse complement strand
AACGACTCAAGGGTCTAACCCCGATGCAATATCGAAATCAGACCCTTGAAGCCCTAACCGCCTAGAATTAAACCAGTCCAACTTTCGGGGGCCAGTTCAGAACGTGCTGGGGCGGTTTTGCTGTTGCTGGCTAGGGGACGGGCACTCATGGGGATAACGGATGCACGCTAGGGGCGAGCTGCCTGTATTCCGGTCAGAAACCGGGGTAAGAATAGACCAGTTGTTTTCTAGAAGGGATTCCCTGTGCACTTAAGCGACCTCATGGACGCCACCACCCTGCTCCAGAACTTTGGCGGCTGGGCGCTCGGCGGCATTGCGCTGATTATCTTTATTGAATCCGGCGTGCTCTTCCCGTTCCTCCCCGGCGATTCCATGCTGGTCACCGCGGCAATCTTGCGCGATCAGCTGGGCTTGAACGTTCCGATTCTGGTGGGCGTGGCCATCGTCGCGGCGTTCTTGGGCGACCAGGTAGGTTTCTGGCTCGGCCACCGCTTTGGCCGCAAGTTGTTTAAGCCCGACGCCAAGATCCTCATAACCGAGCACCTCGAACAAGCCGAGGCTTTCTTCCTGAAGTACGGGCCGTTGGCTCTGGTACTGGGGCGCTTCATCCCGATCGTGCGTACCTACATTCCCGTGGCCGCTGGTACCGCGGAGATGCCGTACAAGAAGTTCGTGGGATGGAACGTCACGGGTGCAGTGCTGTGGATTGTCAGCATGGTCGGCATTGGCGTGCTGCTGGGGGATATCCCGGGCATTGCGGATCGCATCGACATGATCGCCATCGTCATCGTGCTGGTGTCTGTGACTCCGGTGGTGATTTCCGCGATGATCAACTGGCGGAAGTCCAAGAAGACTCCCGCCCAGGAGCTGATGGAGGACTAAGCCCTGATCGTCACTTGGGGACGATCAGCGGACCGCCGGTGACAGGATCCTCGATGACTAGCGCGTTGAGGGCAAACGCCTCGAGCAGTAGCTCTGGGGTAATGACCTCGCTGGGACGCCCGGTGGCGAGGACCTGTCCATCCTTCATCACCACGAGATTATCGCTGTAGCGTACAGCCAAGTTGAGATCGTGCAGCACCATCACCACAGTCCGATCCAGCTCTCGGCGTAGACGCTGCACCAGCTCCAAAATCTCTACCGACGTGGCCAGATCCAGGTAGGTGGTGGGCTCGTCCAGGAACAGGATGTCCGTGTTCTGCGCAAGAACCATGGAGATCCACACACGCTGCCGCTGCCCTCCGGACAGAGAATCCAGGGTGCGCTCCGCCAGCCCCATCGAGCCAGTCATTTCCAGCGCCTTGTGCACCTCGGCTTCGTCCGTGGACGACCACTGACGGATCCACGATTGGTGTGGGTGCCGACCGCGCGAGACGAGATCAGCCACGTTGAGTCCCTCCGGGGCGGTAGGGGTTTGTGGCAGCACGCTGATGGTCCGTGCGAGGTCCTTGCGCCTGATGGATGAGATATCGGCGCCGTCTAACAGCACTTCGCCCTCATTCGCCGGAAGGAGACGAGACATGGCTCGCAACAACGTGGATTTGCCGCAGCCATTGGGGCCGATGATTGTGGTGATCTGCCCGCGAGGAAAGTCCACGTCCAAGCCTTCGATGACCGTCCGGTCGCCGTAGCCCACGGCGAGGCCGCGTGCGCTCATGCTGTGCTTCTGAGTCATGTGTCCTTCTTTGTTCGCGGCACTGCTAACTTCCAGGGTGGGATCTTTTCTCATGCCGTGGTTGACCTATTCCGTTGGACCAGCAAATAAATAAGGAACGCACCGCCGATTGCCGAGGTGAGAATGCCCACCGGCAGCTCTACGGGCAGAAGAGTTTGGGTGCTGATATCTGCCAGCAGGAGTAGCGCAGCGCCGGTCAGCGCAGAGGCCAGAAGCGGTGGTGCAGAGCAGTTGCACAAGCGCAGCGCCACCTGTGGGGCCACGAAGGCGACGAACCCGATGGGGCCAGCGGCCGAGACCGCCACTGCTGCCAAAGCCACGGCAGCGGCGAGCAGAAGCACCTGCACACCCTGGACGTTTTGTCCCAAAGCCCGTGCAGTATCCGAGCCCAGCAAGGTGGCTAAAAGTTGGTGACCAATCCAGGCCAGCAGCGGTGTAAACACCAACACAACAATGGCGATGGGCCACATCTTGGACCAGTCCGCAGTGCTCAGGGAGCCAGTAAGCCAGAACTGCGCGGCCGCGGCATCGCGCAACTCCGTGCGGATCATCAGGAAGTTGATATACGAGGTCAACAGAGCAGAGATGATGATGCCGAACAGCACTAGCCGGAAGGAATCAGTCGATCTCCTCCACGCCAGAGCCCACATCACCGTTGCGGTGACAGCCGCACCAAGCACCGCGGCCAAGGGAATGCCGATGCTGCTGAGCCAGCCGAGGAAACCACCAGCGCCACCCCCCAGAGTGATGACGGTGACCGCGGCCGCGGACGCGCCCGTAGTGAAGCCCAAGATATCCGGGCTGGCCAGCGCATTGCGAGTCACGGACTGAGTGAGGGCTCCGGATAATCCCAGCGCACAGCCCACCAGAATGGCCGTCAGCGCACGAGGCATGCGCCAATCCAAAACCACCAGACGCTCAATGCGGGTGCCCTGGCCGGTGAACAGCACCTCCAGCACACGAGCCGGGGACACAGGATAGTCACCCAGGCCGATGGAGACCGCCGCTAGCAAGACGATCGCCACGAGCAGCAATAGAGACACCGTCAACGCGCGAGGGCGCCAGACCACAGAAAATGAGCCCACGCGGAATGGCGGGCGCCCAGGGATAGTGGAAGAGGTAGGGCGGGCAAGGAGGGAACTCATTAAATGGCCACCACCCGGCGTCGATAAATAAGGGCGATGAAGAACGGCGCGCCCACGAACGCGAGGATGATGCCTACTTGCAACTCGCCCGGACGAGCGATCAGACGGCCCACCACGTCTGCGAACAGCATCATCACCGCACCCGTCAGGGCAGAGTAAGGGAGGATCCAGCGGTAATCAGGGCCCGTGATGGCGCGCACGAGGTGCGGGACCACCAGGCCGATGAAGGTGATGGGGCCGGCGGCAGCTGTCGCGGCACCGGCCAGCAGTGCGATCAGAGCCATGCCAATCAGGCGGGCGCGCTGGGTGTTGATGCCCAGTCCGGAGGCGATGTCATCGCCCAGATTCAGGAGGTTTAGCTGCGGTGCCGTGATGAACGCCAGCAGGAGGCCCACCAGGATAAACGGCAGCACGCCGTAGAACACGGTGAGATCCCGGCCCGCGATGGAGCCGACGGTCCAGAAGCGCATGCGATCCAGATTGGCATCGTCAGTGAGGATAAAACCGCTGATGATGGCGCTGAGGACCGCGGACAAAGCCGCGCCGCCGAGGACCAGCGTCATTGGATTGGCCTGTCCTCCTCCTATGGACGCCAAACTAAACACCAACGCAGTAGCAGCGATGGCCCCACCGAACGCCCACATGCTGGTAGCCCACACGGACGTCACACCCAGCAAGGAGAAGCTGGCAACCACGGCCAGGGACGCACCGTAGTTGATGCCGAGAATGCCCGTGTCCGCGAGAGGGTTGCGCGTGTGCCCTTGGATCAATGCACCGGAGGCGCCAAGGGCAGCACCGGCGACTAGGCCCAACAGGGTGCGGGGAATGCGGAGCTCGACGATCACGCGCTGATCCACATTCAGCCCCTCCGCGTGGCCGAACGCCGTGCCGAGATCGCGGAACACGGCGGACACTTCTCCAAAAGGGATCTGCCGTGATCCAAACACGATGCTGGCAACGATGCTGGCGAGCAATAGGAGGAAAAGGACGCCGAGGCCGACGAGGCGACGCGGGATTTTACCTGATGGAGCGCTGGCAGAAGCGTCCGCAGTAGCGTCCGCGCGAGACCCCAGGTGTGATTGAGAAGGGGATTGCGCATGCGGGGTAGAGATAGCCATGCATCCCTCCTTGACGCGTGAAAGTCCATGATCTTAACGGGAGCAAGCTTATATGAACAAGGTAAGCCTAATCAAAGTACTACAAGGAGGGATTGTGGAGCTGTGCAGGTGAGTGTGTGAGCCAGCAGGTGCGGCTAGTGAGGTCGGTCGGCCCTGAATGGCGCCGACCCTACACCTCAGCTCTATGCTTCTGAGCAGGGATTTGGACATGTTTTAGCTGGTTGCTAGGCTAGTCAGGTCTTGCCGTAGGTAGGTACCCCCATGTTCTTTTTTTCGACGCTAACGCGTCAAAATCCCGGGAATGCCACATGACCTGCGGAAAGAGTCTCCCGCTACAAGGGAGAAAAACTGTACATCCACTTTGTTACAGGCCCCTCGCCCGAAGCGGCCGCACGGATAAAGGCAGCGAGCACCCCTAACTACTGAGTTAGGCGGAGCGTGAGTAGCCAGCGATCGTGCGGTACACGCGATTCATCAAGGGTGAGCACGGGAACCGTAACGAAAAAGGCAACAGGTCACTTCACATGACCATGACTGATCCGATTGCGGACATGTTGTCACGAGTGCGCAACGCAAACAATGCGTTCCACGACACCGTGTCTATGCCATCCTCCAAGATCAAGGCCAACATCGCCGAAATCTTGAAGCAGGAAGGCTACATCGCCGACTACTCCGTTAACGACGAGACCGTCGGCAAGACCCTGGAGCTTAACCTGAAGTACGGCCCATCTCGCGAGCGTTCCATCGCTGGCGTGCGTCGTGTTTCCAAGCCGGGTCTGCGCGTTTACGCAAAGTCCACTAATCTGCCAAAGGTTCTCGGTGGCCTGGGCGTGGCTATTATCTCCACGTCCCAGGGTCTGCTGACTGACCGTGAGGCCAACAACAAGGGCGTGGGCGGAGAAGTCCTCGCCTACGTCTGGTAAGAGGAGGTTTAACCATGTCTCGTATTGGCAAGGCACCGGTGACCGTCCCCTCTGGCGTCACCGTCACCATCAACGGCCACAATGAGCCCGCCCTTGCCCTTCTTCTTCGGGGCGGGTGCCATGGGTTGGGCCATCGGTTGCGGCTGCGGTTGTTGCGGTGGGGCGAACTGCTGCTGAGGGCGCGGCTCTGGCTCCTGCACGCGCGGAATCTGCGCGGTATCGAATTCGCGCTGCGGGCGCAGTTGAGCCACCACATCCTTGGCGCTCTCCGCCGTGCCAGTAGGCTTGTATTCTGGGCATTTGCGGGCAACGAGCTCTTCAAACGCCGCCACTGCATCGCCGTGCTCTTCGCCGGACGGACCGGCCGCAGCCAGCACCGAAACCTGGCGTTGCTTATCGACGCCCACCCGGGCCTCCCTTAGCCCATGCACCGCAAAATCAGCCCGATTACGCGACACTAAGAAGTCCACCGCACCCGCCAGCGGACCAAAGACGTCGGCAGCCTCCTCGCGGCTGAGCTTACTGGGCAGCTCAGAAAGCTGGGTTCCGGAAGCCCCTTCGCGCACGATGAATTCCTGCCCGTCCGCGGTGGTGCCCGTGCCCACCAGCGGCGCGATGGCTGGGTGGCGCAACCCATGCAGTGCCGTGGACTTGTCCACTACGCCGGTAATTTCTGGCGCGAAGATTTCCACGCTTAGCTGCTGGTGCGTGGTTCCATCTTCGACCGCAAAGAGGATAGACGATGGAGCCTCATCCAACACGGCCAATTCGTGCAGGTTGTGCTGGGTGGCAAAGAACTCAGGAAGCTGGGGCACGGTCGCGACGTCCTTTAATAGTGGGGAGGAGCAGGGAACGATAAAACGATTCTAGATTACATGCCCATGCCCCTGTTCGCTACCGGCGTACACCCGTGTGAGCTGCGCATATGGTGGATTCTGGCGGTATTGCGGGCATCTGGGAACAAAACCGGAAATTATCGGCGGACTGCCGCGTTAGAGTGGGTATCACATTAGAAGCGAAAGTATAGGGGAATCATGTTCGAGAGGTTTACCGATCGTGCTCGCCGCGTCATCGTTTTGGCGCAGGAAGAAGCACGCATGCTTAACCACAATTACATCGGCACCGAGCACATCCTGCTCGGCCTTATCCATGAGGGTGAAGGCGTAGCCGCCAAGGCGCTGGAATCCATGGGTATCTCCCTGGAGGATGTCCGCCGCGAGGTCGAGGAAATCATCGGCCAGGGCAGCCAGCCACACACCGGTCACATCCCCTTTACCCCACGCGCCAAGAAGGTCTTGGAGCTTTCCCTGCGCGAAGGCTTGCAGATGGGACACAAGTACATCGGTACTGAGTTCTTGCTATTGGGTCTCATTCGCGAGGGCGACGGCGTTGCCGCCCAGGTGCTGACCAAGCTCGGCGCCGACCTGCCGCGCGTGCGCCAGCAGGTTATCCAGCTGCTGTCCGGTTATGAGGGCGGCCAGCAGGAGGGTGGTTCCTCCAACGGCCAGGGCTCCGGTCCGGTCGGCGCGGGTGCTGGTGCCGGCTCGGGCGGCCGTGGTGGCTCCGGCGGTTCCGGCGAGCGTTCCAATTCCCTGGTGCTCGACCAGTTCGGCCGCAACCTCACCCAGGCCGCTAAGGACGGCAAGCTCGATCCGGTCGTTGGCCGTGAGTCCGAGGTAGAGCGCATCATGCAGGTGCTGTCTCGCCGCACGAAGAATAACCCGGTCCTCATCGGTGAGCCGGGCGTTGGTAAGACCGCCGTCGTCGAGGGCTTGGCGCTCGGCATCGTCAATGGCAAGGTTCCGGAGACCCTTAAGGACAAGCAGCTTTACTCGCTCGACTTGGGCTCCCTGGTTGCTGGCTCCCGTTACCGCGGTGACTTTGAAGAACGCCTGAAGAAGGTGCTCAAGGAGATTAACCAGCGCGGCGACATCATCTTGTTCATCGATGAGATCCACACCCTGGTTGGTGCTGGTGCTGCCGAAGGCGCCATCGATGCCGCCTCGCTGCTCAAACCGAAGCTGGCTCGTGGCGAGCTGCAGACCATCGGTGCTACTACCTTGGATGAGTACCGCAAGCACATCGAGAAGGATGCCGCCCTGGAGCGCCGCTTCCAGCCAGTCAAGGTGGACGAGCCTTCCCTGGATGACACCTTCCTGATCCTGAAGGGCCTGCGCGATAAGTACGAGGCGCACCACCGCGTTTCCTATACGGACGAAGCGCTGCACGCTGCAGCTTCCCTCTCGGATCGCTATATCAATGACCGTTTCTTGCCAGATAAGGCCGTTGATCTCCTCGATGAGGCTGGCGCTCGTATGCGCATCAAGCGCATGACCGCGCCGAAGGGCCTGCGTGAGGTCGATGACCGCATCGCTGAGGTCCGCAAGGAAAAGGAAGCGGCCATCGATGCCCAGGACTTTGAGAAGGCAGCCGGCCTGCGCGATAAGGAGCGCAAGCTGGGCGAGGAGCGCGCGGAAAAGGAAAAGCAATGGCGCTCCGGCGACCTTGAGGAAATCGCGGAGGTAGGCGAGGATCAGATCGCCGAGGTTCTGGCGCACTGGACCGGCATCCCTGTACTAAAGCTGACGGAGAAGGAATCCAACCGTCTGCTCAACATGGAAGAGGAGCTACACAAGCGCATCATTGGCCAAGACGAGGCGGTCAAGTCCGTCTCCCGCGCCATCCGCCGCACCCGTGCAGGCCTCAAGGATCCGCGCCGTCCATCCGGCTCCTTCATCTTCGCCGGCCCGTCCGGTGTGGGTAAGACCGAGCTGTCGAAGTCCCTGGCTAACTTCCTCTTCGGTTCGGATGATGACCTCATCCAGATCGACATGGGTGAGTTCCACGATCGCTTCACCGCTTCCCGCCTCTTCGGTGCCCCTCCGGGATACGTTGGCTACGAAGAGGGTGGCCAGCTGACCGAGAAGGTTCGCCGCAAGCCGTTCTCTGTCGTGCTTTTCGATGAGATCGAGAAGGCCCACAAGGAGATTTACAACACCCTCCTGCAGGTGCTGGAAGATGGCCGCCTTACTGACGGCCAGGGGCGTGTCGTCGACTTCAAGAACACCGTACTTATCTTCACCTCGAACCTGGGCACGCAGGACATCTCGAAACCGGTGGGCTTGGGCTTTACCGGCTCCTCCGAGAATGATGCGGATGCTCAGTACGATCGGATGAAGCAGAAGGTCAACGACGAGCTGAAGAAGCACTTCCGCCCAGAGTTCTTGAACCGTATCGATGACATCGTCGTCTTCCACCAGCTCACCCAGGAGCAGATTGTGGAGATGGTCGAGCTACTCATCGGCCGCGTGGCCAAGCAGCTGGATGAGCGCGATATGGGCATTGAGCTCACGCCGAAGGCCAAGGACCTGCTGGCTAAGCGCGGCTTCGACCCAGTATTGGGTGCTCGTCCGCTGCGCCGCACCATTCAGCGCGAGATTGAGGATCAGCTCTCCGAGAAGATCCTCTTCGGCGAAATCGGCGCCGGTGAGATCATCACCGTCGACGTCGAGGGCTGGGACGGCGAGTCCAAGGACAACACGGGCGCGAAGTTCACCTTCAGCCCACGTCCGAAGCCTCTGCCGGAGGACACTGAGGAGCCACAGCTTGACGACGCCGAGGTGCGCGACAACGACGCCGACTCCACCGATGCCGGCGAGCCCGACACCATCACCCCGGACGTTCCGGGCGATGGCGGCTCCACCGCCGCCGGAACCGACCTAGAGTCCGGCTCCGGTTCCGACTCCGATGACGACGGCCACAACCCGCCGCCAGCAGGCGCCGGCCAGCCGATGTAAACAGGAACACGAGTTAAGACCACCCAGCATCTCGCTTTCTGCGAGGCTGGGTGGTCTTGCGTTGTGTGCGGTTTGGAGCTTCTGGACGTCGCCTAGCCCGCACAATTCGACGGCGCCGGTTTCCCGTCGAAGCGGTCAAAGAGATACTTCAAGCCCACTGGGATATTAACGTATAGCGGCAACGCGTGATCGGCGCCGGCGCCCGGAATCGTTGCGGTACCAGGCGCGGCCATGAAGTCCACGGTCCCGCCCATCTGACAGTACGCCCCTGCTGTAGACCGAACTTGCTCGTGCGGGATGAGGTCATCGTGTGGCGAGCTGGCGATCATCGCTGGGCCCCTGAGCGGGTGCTTGCCCTGATTCTGCCGCAGCAAGGTTTCCTTGATGACAGGCTTGCGCTCTACGAGCTCGGATAGCGATTCCCCGGTGCGGGTGAGTTGGCGGGTATTGCTAAAGCCCCACATGAGGATGGAGTCACCCGTGCAGCTGGTGGCTGCCGAACGCAGGAAATCAATGCCGCGTGGATTGAGCTCTTCTAGGACCGCATCGCGGAACTTGGGGTCGCGCTCAGCAAAGCCGTTGATGGCGTAGCCCAGCACATGGACGATGGAGGAGCCGTCGATGGCCTTCATCACCTTTGGTAGGTCGGCCGGAGGGGCGCCAGAGTAGGTACCGGCCACGTTCAGCTCGGGTGCATAAGAATCGGCGAATTCCGCGGCGGCCAGCGAGGCTCCGCCGCCCTGCGAGTAGCCCGCAAAGCCAATAGGGGCGTCCTTTGGAGCGTGGGCCAGTTCTAGGCCGGAGCGGGCGGCATCGAGCATGGCGTGCGCTTCTTCAATGTGATTGACGTAGGTGTGGTGCCCTGGCATGCCAAGGCCGATGAGGTCTGCCACGATGACTCGGGCACCATGCTGGAGTGCACCCATGTAGAAGCCGTACTCGTAGTTCGCGTTGATGGTGGGGGAGCCGACCTTGCTCAGCCCTACCGAACCCAAGCCCATGCCGGCACGCGACGGCGCGCACTGGTCGCCTGCGCCGCGGGTACCAGGCGCGAAGATGATGGTGGGCCGCTCGCCTTTGCCGTGCCACGGTGTATTCGGCTCGTATAAGGTTGCCGAGGCCTGAATCGGCCGACCATCATCCGTGGTGGTGTCATACGTGAATACCTGCCCGCGGCCGACGCCATCGAGCACGTGCGGCGAAGGCCGGGTCGAGGTTACTGCCGCATTCGCGGCCGGCGGTAGGAGGAGGGACCCGAGGATTAGTGAACAAATTGTGAGGAGTCTCATACAAATCTTTTCCATGTCCAAAACCTACTGCGTAGTAGGAACGGTGGAAGTGAAATTGCTAAAATAAATGCTTATGGGACTTCAGTATCGTTCAAGAAAAAAGACCGGCAAGAATAGCTGGATCAACGTCTCCGGATCCGGTGCGTCGATGTCTACCAAGGTAGGGCCGGTCACCTTTAATTCCCGCGGCGGCATGTGGGTGAACCTGCCGGGCGGATTCAATTTCCGCGGCCGCTGGCGTTAACCAGAACACACGCCCTGGATCGCGACCTGCGATTATAGCCGGCCATTATTAACCCTCTAAATGGGTAGGTGGAACAGGCCGGCGTCGTTTTGCTCGGCGAGGCCGTCGGCAAGCAGCGAAGCCAACGCCCGGGAACGCTGTGCCGCATCGGGCCAGACCACGTCAATCTCGGACTGCGGTACCGGTCGCTCCGCCGCGCGCAGCACGTCCAGAATCTTGCCGCGCACCTGCCGGTCCGTGCCGACGAATTTTTGCACGCGCTTTTTCGCCCGTGCCTGCTCCTCTGCACTGGGCTGCGGCCGGCCAGCGAGCTGCCACGCACAGCTTGCGCGCAGCGGGCACTGCTCGCAGGAAGGATTCTTCGCCGTGCACACCAGCGCTCCCAATTCCATGAGCGCGGCCGAAAAACGCGGCCCATTCTCGGCCGGCAACAGCTCCGCCACGGCCGCTAATTCCCGCTTCGACGGTTGCGGCGCCAAGAACCTACCGTCCTCCGCGCGCGCATACACCCGGCGCACATTGGTATCGACCACCGGCACGTTTATCCCAAAGTGGAAGCACGCCACGGCGCGCGCGGTGTAGTCACCGATGCCCGGCAGGCGCAGCAGCTTACCGACGTCCGCCGGCACTTCACCCTCGCCAATGGCCGCCGCGCACTCCCACAGGCGCAGCGCACGCCGCGGATAGCCCAGCTTGCCCCAGGCGCGCAGTACCTCCGCCCGGGTGGCCTGGGCAAAGTCCGCCGGGGTGGGCCAGCGCCGCATCCATTCCTCCCACACCGGAGCCACGCGCGCGACCGGGGTTTGCTGGCTCATGACCTCGCTGAGCAGCACACCCCACGCGCTCGTGCCAGGCCGGCGCCACGGCAGGTCGCGTTCATTGGCATCGAACCAGGAAAGAAGAGCTTGCGAATCCATCGTGGGAGATAGTCTAGGGCATTAGAATGTGGCCTATGCCTTTACGTAATGTTGCCCACGAACCGCAGGCCGTTTGGGAGGCCCTTAAGGCGGGAAATCAGCGCGTGCTGGACGGCGAGACCGTCGACGTGCGCGAGATTTATAACCGCGAGGGCCTGACCCATGGTCAGGATCCCCGCGTGGTGGTCATTTCCTGTTCCGATTCCCGCGCCCCTATCGAGCACGTTTTCAATATCGGCTTCGGCGATGCCTTTGTCATCCGCACCGCGGGCCACATTCTTGACGACGCCGTCTTGGCCTCCCTCGACTACGCCCTCGCCGCCCTCAAACCCAACCTGCTGGTGGTCCTCGGCCATCAATCTTGTGGCGCGGTGGGCGCGGCTACCGGTTTCGTGGCCGGCGGCGACCTACCCACCGGCCTGCAGCGACCCATTATCGAGAAGGTCGCTGCCTCCGCGCTGGTGGCAGGTCCTAAGGCCACGACTGACGACGTCGAACGGGAACACACCCGCCAGACCGTCGCCCAACTGGTGGCCAGCGTGCCCAACGTGCGCCGCCTATTGGACGAGGGCGCCTTGGGCGTTGTCGGCGCGCGCTACCTGCTGGAGGACTCCAGCGTGGAAACCCTGCAGACCTTCGGGGTGGAATAACGCAGCCTGACACGCGGCGCCGGCTTAGCGCACCGGCCCGCACCCACCGCTTAAAATTGACAGCGTGACGCAGAAAAAGCCCCTACCTGAAGAGATCTACAAGCGCCGCCGCGTGGCGGCGCTCATCATCGTGCTCGTGCTGGCCGTGGTGCTGATCTGGGCGGCCGTGGCCGCCTTCGGGGGCAGCAGCGATGAGTCGGCCGATACCGCCGCCCCTGCGCCCACGCCGGAGCAGACCTCGTCTTCCGCCGCCCCAGAGACCTCCGAGGCTGCCTCGGAGACGGCTGCAGAGGCCGCGTCCGAGGGGGCATCGGAAAGCAAGGCGGCCGAAAGCGAGCTGTCGAGCGCTGCGCCTGCAAGCTCCGAAGCAGCCAAGAAGACCTGCGATCTCGCGGACCTCCAGGTGCGCACCTCCATGCTGAACTACTCCGTGCCGGAGGGCGAGCTACCGAAGTTCTTCATGACGGTCACCAACCCCACGGCCGCGGACTGCAAGATCGACCTGGACAAGAACCTGCTGCGCTTCGAGGTCTACAAGATGGCCGATAACCAGCGTGTGTGGTCCGATACGGATTGCTACGCCTCCGTACAGACCGGCTCGCAGACCTTCCCGGCCGGCAAGGACGTGAAATTCGAGGCCGAGTGGTCCCGCCAGGGGTCCAAGCCGGGTGAGTGCACCGACCGCCCCGTGGCCGAACCTGGGGCCTACTTTGCCCACACCGTCATCGGCGATAACTCCTCCCCGCCGCAGGACTTCACGCTGCGCTAGGCGCTATCCCGACACCGCGGCGATGGCCTGCCCCAGCGTCCCGGCCTGGTGCACGCGCATGCCCTCTACCGGCTCGATATCCCCGCGTGGAATAATCGCGTTCTTATAGCCCAGCCGCGCGGCCTCCATCAAGCGCCGCTCCACATTGGGCACCGGCCGCAACTCTCCGGCCAAGCCCACCTCGCCGATGACCACCGTCTTGGCCGGCAGCGGCTGCTCGTGCAGCGAGGACCACGTTGCCAGCGCCACCGCCAGATCCGTGGCGGTTTCCGTAATCCGCATGCCGCCCACCGTGGCGACATAAGCATCCTTATCGTTGGTGCGTTGGCCCGCGCGCGCCTGCAACACCGCGAGCACCATCGGCACGCGGTTGGAATCTAGCCCGGTCACCACGCGCCGCGGGTTCTTGGCTACCGGGTCCACCGTGAGCGCCTGCACCTCCGCGAGTATTGGCCGCACGCCGTCCATCGCGACCGTCACGGCCGAGCCATCCGGCGTCGTTCCGCGATGCGAGAGAAACAGCCCGGAAGGGTCCGCGACTTCCCGAATGCCGCCGGCCGTCTGCTCGAAGCAACCCACCTCGTCGGTGGCGCCAAAGCGATTCTTAATACCGCGCAGCATACGCAGGCTGGATTGGCGGTCACCCTCGAAGTTTAAGACGACGTCGACAAGATGCTCTAGCACGCGCGGGCCGGCCACGTTGCCATCCTTGGTCACGTGACCTACCAGCAGCACCGGAATGCCGGTGGACTTTGCCAGCGAGGTCAGCGCGGCCGTCACCGCGCGCGACTGCGCCACGCCACCGGATACGCCCTCTACGCCCACGGCGTGCATGGTCTGCACCGAATCGACGATGATCAGGCACGGCTTGAGCTTATCCACGTGCCCAAAGACCGCATCCAAGTTGGACTCGGCCGCCAAGTACAGTGATTCCTGGAGGGCGCCGGTGCGTTCGGCGCGGGAGCGGACCTGGCCGGCGGATTCCTCGGCCGTTGCATAGAGCACGGTACGGCCGAGCTGAGCCCACCGCGAGGCTACTTCCAGCAGCAGCGTGGATTTGCCCACGCCCGGCTCGCCGGCCATGAGCACCACTGAGCCGGGCACGATGCCGGTTCCTAGCACGCGGTCGAGCTCGCCGATGCCGGTGCGCACCGTCTTTGTCGCCTGCGCCCCGATCTTGGTAATCGGCTGCGCCGGGCTCGACGGCGCTACGCCCTTGCTTGCCGACGCCCCCGGCACACCCGGCCCCGCCACCACCGGCGCCCTTTCCTCCAACGTGCCCCAGGATCCGCAGTCGGGGCAGCGCCCCAGCCACTTCGGCGAGACGTAGCCGCATTCGGAGCAGGTATGGATGGGGCGAGATTTCTTGGCCATAGCTTCTAGCCTAAAACACATAAACGCCCCCAGCCCGGAAAGGGAGGCTGGGGGCGGAAGCGCTGCGGCTTAGTTCTTCGGGGCCTCGGAGGAGTAGCCCTCAGCGGACTCGACGTCGCGGTCGAATTCGCCGGACTGCATCTGGGTGGCGGCAATGGTGGCGTCCACGTCGACGGAACCATTGGAGAACTCGAAGGTAACTGGGCGGTCGCCGGCATAGCCAAAGTCATCGTTTTTCAGCTTGGTGGCGATGTACTGGACGGTCTCGGAATCCTGCTGGGGGTGAGCCTCCAGATTCTTCTGGGAATCCGCGATGATGGATTGGTCGCGGTGCAGCGGCTGAGCCTTGTCCATCTCTACGCGCTGGCCATCGACCTCTACGGACTCCAGGGAGATGACATCGGTGTCGTAGCCTTGGTTGACCGCGCTAAACTTCAACGCTGCGCTGCCATCCGGCTCCACCAAGATGGTGACATCGCGAACTGCAACCTTGTTATCATCCGTGCTTGCAGAAGCACCATCGACCGCCGCCACCTTATCGGCGGTCTGGGTGACCTGACCCGCCGAGCAAGAAGCCAGCGCCAGAGCGGAGACGGCGGTAACGGAAATAATGGCACCGCGGCGGGCGGCGGACTTCAGGGACTGCACGTTGAGCATCCTCCATCAATTGCGATCACAGGGCTTGTCAACGCTTTAGCCTAGTCCCTTTGGCAATAAAGTACACAGTTAGTCCCAAACCGGGCGGGTAGACCGTGGGGGTATACGGGGGTATCCGCAGGCGGGGCGGCCGCTCGTGATAAAATGACGGCCTTAGTCAACCGGGATAAAACGGGAAACAAGGAGTGGCAATGGAGTATAAGGTCGGCGAGGTCGTCGTCTACCCGCACCACGGTGCGGCCGTCATCGAGGATATCGAGACCCGCGAGATGGGTGGCGAGACGCTGGAATACCTGGTGCTGCACATCAACCAGTCCGACCTAGTCGTCCGCGTGCCCATCAAGAACGCCGATAACGTCGGCGTGCGCGACGTCGTGGGCAAGGAGGGCCTGGAAAAGGTCTTTTCTGTGCTGCGTGACGAGGACGTTGAAGAGGCTGGCAACTGGTCCCGCCGTTATAAGGCTAACCAGGAGCGCTTGGCCTCCGGCGATATCAATAAGGTCGCCGAGGTCGTTCGCGACCTGTGGCGTCGCGACCAGGACCGTGGCCTCTCGGCCGGCGAGAAGCGCATGCTGGGCAAGGCCCGCACCATCCTGGTGGGCGAGCTCGCGCTGGCCAAGCCGGTTGATGAGAAGAAGGCCGACACCATGATGGAAGAGATCGATGCCACCATCGAGCGCCACCGCGCGGCCGGATTGGTAGACGATAAGTCCATCACCACCGATATCGACAACGACATCGATCTCGATGACCTCTCCTTCGACGACGAAGACTAAACCGCGCGTCATCGCGCTCATCGCGGCCGCCGGCCAGGGCACCCGCCTCGGTGCCGAGGTGCCCAAGGCTTATGTCGAGCTGCGCGGGCGCACCCTCCTGGAGCGCTCCGTGCGCGCGCTGCTGGCCTCCGGCGTGGTCGATGAGGTCATTGTGTTGGTCAGCCCAGATATGGAGCCCGAGGCCGCCCGGATTATCGGCCGCATCGACACCGCAGGCGCTAAAAGCGCTACAAACGCCGCGCCCATCCGCCTCGTGCACGGCGGCAGCGAGCGCGCCGATTCCGTGTGGGCAGGCCTGCAGGCAATCCCCGACGACGACGCCGTGGTACTCATCCACGATGCGGCCCGGGCGCTGATCCCGCCGGCGATGGTGCGGGACGTCGCCAAGCGTGTGCTCGAAGGCGCCCCCGCGGCCGTGCCGGTGGTTCCCGTGGCCGATACCATCAAGGAAGTCGCGGCCGACGCCGTGGTGAGCACGCCCGACCGCTCCCGCCTGCGCGCCGTGCAAACCCCGCAGGCCTTCCGCCTGTCCGCGCTGCGCCAGGCCAACCTCGATTATTGGACCCAGCAGCCCGAATTTACCGCCACGGACGACGCCAGCCTCATGGAATGGCACGGCGAGCGCGTGGCAACCGTGCCGGGCGATACCCTGGCGTTCAAAATCACCGCGCCCATCGATCTCACCCTGGCCCACGCTTTGACCGAGGAGACCCATGACTAACCCGATTATCCCGCGCGTTGGCATCGCCACCGACGCCCACCAGATCGAGGCCGGCAAGGAGTGTTGGATCGCCGGCCTGCTCTTCGAGGGCGATGCTGGCTGCGAGGGCCACTCCGATGGGGACGTGGTAGCGCACGCGCTTGTCGACGCCCTCTTATCCGCCTCCCACCTCGGCGACCTCGGCTCTTTCGTGGGCGTCGGCCGGCCCGAATACGACGGCGTATCCGGAGCGAAACTGCTGCGCGAATGCCGGGAATTGCTCGAATCCGAAGGGTTCATCATCGGCAATGCCGCCGCGCAGCTTATCGGCCAAACCCCCAAAATGGGCCCGTGCCGCGCAGAGGCCGAGGCTGTGTTGGGCGAAATCCTCGGTGCCCCCGTGTCCGTCTCTGCCACGACGACGGACCACCTAGGTTTCACCGGCCGTAAGGAAGGGCGTGCGGCGGTTGCCACGGCCGTCGTCTGGCGCGCTTAGCCTCAGCTGAAGTAAGGTCGTGGCAGGAGGATGGCATGACTTTGAAAATGCGTGTTACTGATACGCGGTCTTTGCGGAGGCGGCGCGAGGAACTAATGCATGTTTTTTGTGATGCCGCCGGTGGTCCGTTGACCACTGAGGAACTTAGCGATCTAGCTGCCGCTGGTCGTCTTTCCCCAGAAGAGCGCGGCCTCTATGACGAACTGCGTCGCGTCGAACTGCTTCTTGATAGCTAGAGTGGGCAGCTTCCCATGATGAGTCAGGTTCAACGGGAAACTGAGAAATTCTTTGACCACGTCTACAAATTGCACCTGCACGTATTTCCCCTCAACGGTGAATCTGACATTGACGTTGAGTTGGATCTCAATGCTGATAACAACACCGGGATATTAGAGCTGCACGTCCCATTAGTCTATGGCGCTGGGGCTATGGAGCTTTCACGACCGGTGGAATTTAGCGACCTATTTGAATCTGTCGTCCGGTTTCACACCACACCGTCACGAAACGGACGGGATTTGAGTATCAAGTCCAGCAAATTCGAACTTCGTGTTGGCACCGCGCCTGGAGTGAGGTTTGAATACGAGCGCGACAATAAGGGTGCGCCTACAGCTCACATTCATCATTCTGGCGTCGCAGGGTTATTGAGCCCGGCACTGATGAAGAATTTCTTTGGTATGAAAAATTCCCGAAAGAAAGGTCGGATCGAAGACATCCATTTTCCTGTCGGGGGAAGCCGGTTTAGAGTTTCGGTAGAGGAATATTTTTCATTCCTTTTTAAAGAGTGCGGATTTCATGCTCGTCCTGGTTGGGAGGGAGCGCTACACGCAAGCCGTCAGGAGTGGCTGGAGACACAGCTTGCTGCCGCAGTTGTTGATAACCCCTACGTGGCGGCCGCGACTCTGCGAAGCCTAGGTTTTGTGGTTGCTGATCCCAGCTAGGGCTAGTCAGCAACTCCAGTGCACGCGTCAATTAGACTGGGTGGCGTGAGTACTTTGCGCATTTATGACACAGCCACCCGCAGCCAACGCGATTTCGAGCCGATTCGCCCCGGCCACGCCTCCATTTATCTGTGCGGCGCCACCCCGCAGGCCCAGCCACACATCGGGCACTTGCGCTCCGGCGTCGCCTTCGACATCCTGCGCCGCTGGTTGCTCGCCCAAGGCTATGACGTAGCCCTGGTGCGCAACGTCACTGATATCGATGACAAGATCCTCACCAAGGCGGCCGAGAATAATCGCCCCTGGTGGGAGTGGGTGTCCACCTATGAGCGCGAGTTCACTAAGGCCTATAACACCCTGGGCGTCATCCCGCCTTCGGTTGAGCCGCGTGCGACCGGCTTTGTCACCCAGATGGTCGACTATATGCAGCGGCTTATCGACGCCGGCTTTGCCTACCCCGCCGACGGCTCCGTCTACTTCGATGTCGCCGCCTGGACCAAGGCCGAAGGATCTGATTACGGTTCGCTGTCCGGCAACAAGGTAGAGGAAATGGAGCAGGGCGAAGGCGAGGATTCCGCCAAACGCGGCGCACAGGACTTTGCCCTGTGGAAGGCCGCGAAGCCGGGCGAGCCCAGCTGGCCTACCCCGTGGGGCGACGGCCGCCCTGGCTGGCACCTAGAGTGCTCGGCCATGTCCACCTATTACTTGGGCTCTAATTTCGATATCCACTGCGGCGGCCTAGACCTGCAGTTCCCACACCACGAGAACGAAATCGCGCAGTCGCATGCGGCCGGCGATAAGTTCGCCAACTACTGGATGCACAACCACTGGGTGACGATGTCGGGCGAGAAGATGTCGAAGTCGTTGGGCAACGTGCTCTCGATTCCGAATATGTTGGAGCTGGTGCGCCCGGTAGAGCTGCGCTACTACCTGGGCTCGGCACACTACCGCTCCGTGCTGGAGTATTCCGAGGCCGCGCTGACCGAGGCCGCCGCTGGCTACCGCCGCATCGAGGACTTCCTCGCCCACTTCGATGACCTAGAGCTGGGCGAGTGGACGCAGGGCTTTGCAGACGCGATGAATGATGACATCGGTGTGCCCAAGGCCTTGGCGGAAATCCACACCACCGTCCGAGCCGGTAATAAGGCGCTCGCGGCCGGCGATGAGGCCGAGGCGCGCACGCTGGCTGGCCAGGTCCGCGCGATGGCGCACGTACTTGGTTTTGACCCGCTGGAGTGGGAAGATGGAGCGCAAGCTAGCGGGGCGGATGCCGCGCTGGATGCGCTGGTACAAGCTGAGCTGGAGCGGCGCACCCAGGCGCGCGCGGACAAGGACTTCGCTACTGCCGACGCCGTCCGAGACCGCCTCGCGGCCGCCGGCATCACCATCACCGATACCCCAGACGGCCCGACCTGGTCGCTGGCGCAGCGTTAAGCACTCCGAAAGGACATAAATTATGGCACGTACCCACGGCCGCGGTGGCGCGGGAATCCGCAAGACCAATAAGAAGGGCGCAACCAAGGGCTCCGGCGGCCAGCGCCGCAAGGGCTTGGCCGGTAAGGGCCCGACGCCCAAGGCAGAGGACCGCATCTACCACGCCAAGCACAAGGCCAAGTTGGAACGCGAGCGCCGCAATTCCGGCCGCCACCAGAAGGAGACCGCCGAGATGGTCGTGGGCCGCAACCCGGTCATCGAGTGTTTGCACGCAAAGGTGCCGGCTACCACGCTCTACATCGTGGCCGGTACCCGCAACGACAAGCGGCTGTCCGAGGCCGTGGCCATGTGCAATACCCGCAATATCCCCATCATCGAGGTGCAGCGCCACGAGATGGACCGCATGACCGGAAACGGCATGCACCAAGGCATCGGGCTGCAGATCCCGCCGTATAAGTACGCCGACGTCGATGAGCTCATCGCCCGTGCGGCCGAGAACGCACGCCCAGGCATGTTCGTCATCTTGGATAACATCACCGACCCGCGCAACCTCGGCGCGGTCATCCGCTCCGTGGCGGCCTTCGGTGGCGATGGCGTCATCATTCCTGAGCGCCGCTCCGCCTCCGTAACCGCCGTGGCGTGGCGTACCTCGGCCGGTACAGCGGCGCGCCTGCCGGTTGCCCGCGCGACGAATATCACCCGCACCGTGCAGCAATTCCAAAAGAGTGGCTACCAGGTCGTCGGACTGGATGCCGGCGGCGAGCACACGCTGGATACTTATAACGGCGCGACGGATCCCGTGGTGATCGTCATTGGTTCCGAAGGCAAGGGCATCTCCCGCCTCGTGCGCGAGAATTGTGACGTCATCATGTCCATCCCGATGACGGACTGGGTCGAGTCCCTCAATGCTTCCGTCGCGGCCGGCTCCGTGCTCTCTGAATTCGCACGCCAACGCCGCGCGGCCCAGTAATCTCTAGCCGTTTTCCGCCCAGGGCGGCAGCCACTTAATGGTTCCATTCACCCTGGCCAGGCGGCCGCGTAACGGCGGGGCGTTGGGGTCATCGTCGTTGACGCCGTTGTGATACGGGCAGGCGATGGTGAGATTTTCAGGGTTCGTTTCGCCGCCGTGGCGCCACGCGGTGAGGTGGTGGACCTGGCACTCATCGGCGGGGTAATTGCACTGCGGCCACGGGCAGGTGGGGTTTTCCGCGGCGGCCATCGTGCGCTGCTTCGGCGAGGCGAGCCGCTCGCTGCGGTACAGGTTTACCGGGCCCTTCACGGGGTGGATCAAGGTGACGTAGCCGTGCGCGGTAAATGCGCGGCGCACCAAGTCCGCGCCGGTCATTCTGGCACCATTGGTGAGCTGCAGGGTGATGTCATCGCCCGCGGTGTCGACGACACGGTCGAGCTCGTCCAAGCGCAGCACCACATTGGTGGTCACGACCGCCGGGGAAGCTGCGGCGGTGCCTTGGAAAATCTTGCGCACCGAATCGAGCGGGGCGTCCTTATCAAGCGCGGCGTGCATATCCGCGATGTCCGCAGATTTGCCGGTAATCGTCATAGTCCACGGCCCATCGGCGCGGCGGTAGAGTTTGACACCGGGCTTGCGCTGCGGCGGGCCTTTAATCTCACGCACGCGCTTGCGCCCCTGCTTATCGACGTCCGACGCATCCCCCTTCATCCCACATAGCTCCCGCCGCAGCGCCCAGGCCTGGCGCTTATTTTTCAGCTTGGTGGCGTGGCGCTCGATGGCCAACAGCGCGGTGAGGCTGTGCTCGTTGGCGCGGGCCGCTGCGATGGATTCGCGTTGGAGCCGGCTAAAGGCGGTGGGGCCGAAGTAGGTATCGGCGAGGGCAAGGAGGCGGGCGGCGGTGGTGTCGGGGCAGCCGGCGTCGATAAGCGCGCGCTTAGTAAGGCCGTGGCAGTCGGCGATAATGTCCATGCCGGCGGCCAGGCCCGTCAAGAATTTCTGTAGCGCGTTCACGGCTCCACACGTTAAGTGCGGGTGCAAGCCGGCGCGCGGTGCGCTGGGTGCGGGTGTGGATAACTAGGCCTGGGCGTCATCGAGGCCGAAGAACTCGCGGACCTTATCCACAGCGCGGAAGGAATCCGTATTTGGGCCTATGCGTGGGTCGGTTTTCATGCTAGAGGGAATCACGTGGCCCAGGCCCTCCATGGTCCACAGTTCGACGGGGAAATCGCCGTCGTATGCGGTGGCGGTGACATCCGCGGTGGGGTGGTAGTCGCGGGGTGGCTGGCAGCCATTGGCCAGCGCGAAGTGCTCGGCGGTGGCCGGCGCGGAAAGCACGCGGCCGCGCGTGCGCTCGGCGTCCAGCCCAGCGACCCCGCCCTCGTATGGCGCGTACGGGTCGGCGGTGCCGTGGAAAAACAGCAGCGGCGTGGGCCGGTAGCCGGCCGGGTTGCTGGGCGCGTGGTTATCTCCCTCGCCCAGGGTGGAGGCGAAGATGCAAGCGCGGGTGAGGCTAAAGGGGGCGTCGAAAAGCAAGCGGAGCACCATCTGCCCGCCGTTGGAATAGCCGCAGGCAAAGGTGCGGGCGGTGCCGAATTCGCGCCGCATCTCCTCGACGAGGAAGGCGGCGAAGGCAACGTCGTCCACGTTCTCCGCGCGGGCGGTGACCGGCAGGATGCTGCGGCAATCATTGAAATGGCGGTCGACGCCGTCGGGGTAGACGAGGACGGTATTGGTGGCGTCGGCAAGCTCGTCGAAGGTGCCGTTAGTAAAGCGGCGCATCACGCTACCGGACTGCAGCGAGCCGTGGAAGAAGAGCAAGAGGTCCGGGCGCGGGCCGGGGTTATCCGGCGCGATGACGAGGAAACGGCGGGTGCGGCCATCCACATCCGCGGTGCGGCGGTGTACGTGCATAGCCGTCCAGTCTAGTCGGCGTGGTGCTCCTCGGCGGTGCTGTGGCAGTCGGCGTGGAAGCGCCTAGCGGCGACCTCGTCGCGCACCGCTTTTTTATTGCGCTGCCAGCCAATGAGGCGGCACACCAGGTAAATGACAAAAGAAATCGTGGTGACGAAAACCGAGACCGGCAGGCCGGGCGCGAGCGACAAGACAAAGCCACCGACGGCCGAGACCTCAGCAAAGATGGTGGCCCACATGACCGCGCGCAGGGGCGAGGAGGTAATCTGCACGGCCGCCGCACCCGGGGTAATGAGCAGCGCCATGACGAGCAGCGAGCCGACGATTTGTACCGACTGTGCGGCCGCCAAACCTACGAGTACGGCGAAGGTGACGGAAATGAAGCGGGTGGGTACGCCTGCGGCCTGGGCCATGACCGGGTCGGCCGAGGCGAAGAGCATGGGCCGCCATAGGATGGCGACGGCGGCGAGGATGACTACGGTGGTTGCGGCCAAAAGCCATACCGAGGCGGAAGATACGCCGACGATCTGACCGGTCAAAAGCGTCATTGCGGTATTGGCATTGCCGGGGTAGAGGTGCAAAAACAGCACCGAGAGGCCTAAGCCAAAGCTCATGACCACGCCGATGGCGCTGTCTTGCTGGCCCTTAAAGCCCAGCACGGCGAGGATAATGGCGGCCACGATGGCACCGGCCACGGCGCCGAAACCTAGGTTGAGGCCGAAGAGAAGCGCGGCCGAGGCACCCATGAGCGCGAGCTCGGAGGTGGCGTGGACGGAAAAAGACATCTGGCGTAGCACGATGAGCGAGGTCATCACGCCGGACAGGATGCCCAGCAGCGCGGAGGCGATGAGCGAGGATTGCACAAAATCCACGCTGAGAAGGTACTGGGTGTCTTCCATAAAGCTAGACAACGATAAGCCTCCCATCGACGTTTAAGACGTTGACCTTGGAACCGTAGAGCTCGGAAAGGACATCGGAGCGCATGACCTCATCCACCGTGCCGAAGGTATGGCCGCCAGGGGCGAGGTAGAGCACCTTATCCGTCACGCCGAGTACGGGGTTGATGCCATGGGTGACAAAGATAATGGAAGTGCCACGCTCGCGGCGCAGCGCATCCAGCTTGTCCACGGTGGCCTGCTGGCGCGCCGGGTCGAGCGAGAGCAGCGGCTCATCGGCGAGAATGAGCTCGGGGTCGTTGGCCAGCGCTTGGGCTTGGCGGATGAGCTGCTGCTGGCCGCCGGATAGCTGGCCGACGCGGCGGTCGCGCAGGCCAGTGGCACCAACCTCGGCGAGGAGCTCGTCGACGCGGCGGCGGGGCGGGCGGCGGCGTCGGAAAGCGCCGTGCGCAAGGGAGAGCGAGACTAAGTCGCGGGCGCGCAGGGGCAGGTCGGCCGGGAACATGCGCTGCTGTGGGATGAAGCCCACGCGGCAGCTAACGTCGACGCTGCCGCCCGTGAGCTTGCGGGTGCCCAAGATGGTGCCGAGCAGGGTGGATTTGCCCACGCCATTGGGGCCCAAAACGGCGATAAACTCGCCGCGGTCAACGGCGAGGTTAAGGCTGGACCACAGCGGGGCAACTGCTGCGTCATGAAAATGGATGAGCACTAGAGCTTCCCCAGGGAATCGGTGACCTCGTCATAGTAGGTCCAGAATTCTTTGCCATCCGGCGGGGTCTCGCCGATTTCGACGATAGAGACGTCCGCATCCTCCGCGGCGGACTTGATGCGGCCGGCGGTATCGGTTTCGGTCTGTGGGTTAAAGATAAGCAGGTCTACCTTGTCCTCCTTGATGGCCTTGGTGAAGGCGGCAAGGTCGGCCGCGGTGGGCTCGCCCTCAGAAATGGTGGCCTTGCGGTAGCCCTCTGGGGTGACGTCCTTGCCAGAGGTGTACTTCATGATGTAATCCGCAATCGGCTCGGTCTGCGCGTAGGAGAGGTCGCCCGGCAGCTCCTTGAGCTTGTCGCGCAGGCGGTCGACGTGGGAGTCCACGCGCTCGGTGCTGGCATTAGCATCGGTATTGAGCTCGTTGATCTGGTCAGCGATATTTCCTGCGACCTCGTCAAGCGCCGCTGGGTCGTACCAGATGTGCTCGTTACCCTCAATATTGGTGACCTTCTCCGGGTCCTTCTTGGCGGTGGCCTTGGCGGCGTCGATGGTCACGACATTGGGGTCATCAGCCAGCTTGCCGTGGTCGGTGAGCGGCAGGGCGGAGATGATGTTGTCCTGGTCGGAGACGGCCTGGTAAATCCAGGAATCGTAGCCGCCGCCGTTGACCACGAGCAGGTCCGCGTCCTCGGCCTTGGCGATATCGGCCGCGGAAGGCTCGAAGTGGTGCGGGTCGACGCCGTTGCCCTCGACGATGGGATTGACCTCGATGTCCACGCCGGAGGCGGTATCGGCCACGGCTTGGGCGACGTCGGCCCAGATGGAGGTGGACGCGACGATGGAGATTTTCTTCTGGGCGCCCGGCTCGGCGGCCGAGTCCTCGGAGTCGGAAGAGCAGGCGGTGGCGGTTAGCAGGAGACCACCGGCCGCGAGGAGGGCTGCGGATGCGCGAAGTGAGGTATGCATAGTTTCCAGTGTGCGTTTGATGGGAACCATTGTCAATTGAATATGTATTGAAAATACGGCCGCGGGGTATGCTTGTGGTCATGGTGAAACGCAGCCCCACCCGCAAGACGCTGGCCTCGCTGGCCGCCGAGCTGGGTGTTTCGCGCACGACGGTATCCAATGCCTATAGTCGGCCGGACCAGCTTTCGGCCGCAACGCGCGAGCGCATCCTGGCGGCGGCGAAGGCGCGCGGGTACCCCGGGCCGGACCCCACGGCCCGCAGCCTGCGCACCCGTCGCGCGGGCTCGGTGGGCGTGCTGCTGACCGAGCACCTCTCTTATGCCTTCGAGGATATGGCCTCGGTGGATTTCTTGGCTGGAATGGCAGAGGCCTCGGCCGGCGCGCAGACCACGCTCACCCTCATCCCGGCCGGCCCGGAGGGCGAGGCGGAGGCGGCCAGCCTGGTGGGCTCGGCCGCGGTGGATGGCTTTGTGGTCTATTCCGTGGCGGCGGGGGATGCCTACTTGGAGGCGGCGCGCGGCCGCGGGCTGCCGGTGGTGGTCTGCGATCAGCCAACGGATTCGGGCCTGCCGTTCGTAGGTATCGATGACCGCGCGGCGATTGCCCCGGCCGCCCGCGCGCTGGTGGAAGCCGGCCATCGCAAGATTGGCGTATTGGCGATTCGCCTCAAACGCGAGCGCCACGATGGCCCCATTTCGTGGGGTGAGCTACAGGGCGCCGATATGCACGTGCAGCGCGCCCGGGTCATGGGTGCCATGGACGTCTTTGCGCGGGCGGGCATCGCGCCGGAGACCGTGCCCGTGGTCACCCAGCACATCAACGATGCGCACACCACGCGGGCGGCCGCGCAGTTGCTTCTCGACGCCCACCCCGACCTCACCGCCGTCCTGTGCACCACCGACTCGATGGCGCTGGGCGTGATGACCTATGCGCGCGAGCGGGGCATCGACATTCCCGGTGAGCTGTCCGTTACCGGCTTTGACGGCATTGATGCGGCGCAGCGCCTTGGCTTGACGACGATCGTCCAACCCAATAAGGCCAAAGGCGCGGCCGCCGGCCACATGCTCGCTAAGCTCATCGCCGGCGCCGAGGGCTCGGACGCGAGCGAAACTGCGGTTGCAACTGAGTCGGCCGCTGCAAGGGCGGCCGATGCGGAACCGGCAATGTCTGGGCCAGCGGTGCCGCGGCGCGTGCTGCAGACCAGCTTCGCGGCGGGGCGGACGGTGGCGCCGCCGCGCTAGGAGCGCTGTACTCCACAGCGCTGTGCTAGGCTGCGCCGCCGTTGTTGGGACGGCCGACATGGGCCGCGCGGGCGGCGGCGAGTTCGGTGAGGAAGTGGGCGACGGCGTCGACGTCGGCAAGCTGCACTACGGCCGCCGTATCGCCCTCGCCGACCTTGACACCGACGTCTGGTGGTTGGTGCAGGGCGCGGAAGCCATCCTCGTCGGTGACATCATCGCCCAAGAAGACCATGGCGGTGGCTCCGGTGCGCTCGCGCAGGTTTTCAATCCACGTGCCCTTGGTGGCCTGGGTGGCGGAGAACTCCACGACGGACTTGCCGGCCGTGCGCGGGAAGCCGCCCGGATCGAGCGCGAGGCCGGCCTCATAAGCCTGGGCGGCAGCCTCTGGATCGGAATCCTCGAGCGCGCGCAGGTGCAACACGCGCTGGAAGGGCTTGACCTCGATATCCGCGCCGGGGAAGCGCTCCATGATCTCGCGAATCTCGGCTTCCTTGGTGGCGAGGTGCTCGCGCATCGCGGGGGTCAGATCTGTCTCCTCCCAGGAGGATTCGGCACCGTGGGAGCCGCCAAAGAGAACGGGCTCGCGCAGCGGGCACACGCGCTGGAGACCTTCGAGATGGCGGCCGGAGAGAACGGCCGCGGTGGTATTCGGCAGGTGGGCCAGTTTATCCAGGGCGCTCAGTGATTCCTGGTTCATTTCGACCTCATAGATAGCCGTGGCGAAGGGGGAGAGCGTGCCGTCGAAGTCCGAGACCACCGCGAGGTGCTCGGCGGCGGCAAGGGCCTTGATGGCAGTTGAAAGCGTCATGGCTTATAGCCTACGCAACTAACCGCCGAGGGAAACCAACTTGATAGACGGTGAGTCCACTTCATCGGTGACCAGTTCCAAGACCAGTTGGTTATTGGAATTGACGGTGTAGTGGAAATCGTGGTCCGCGGAAATCAGGTTGCGCAGCAGGTTATCGGCCCACACGGACGCGCCGTGGCAATCTTCGGCGGTCTCGTCAAACTCCACCTCATCAAAGTGGAGGCGGTTGCCCTCCCGGATGTTTTGGCGTTCATCATCGGCGGAATAGATCACCTTGCCCACCATTTGGGCGCACCCGGTGGTGCCCACCATCGTGGATTCACCAAAACTCAACGTGGGGGCCTGCGGAATGGACTCCGGGATGGTGGAGGCGGCATCCGGGGTGGTGCTGATGGAGACTACCTGCCACTGTTTGTCCAGGATCTGCTCATCGCCAGGGGCTTTCGGTTCCTCGTCGCTGGAGCCACAGCCGGCCAGTAGTGCGGCGGCACAGGTTGCGGCAATGGGCGCTGCGGCTAGGCGGGGAAAGCGAGACATCATGCGCCCTCCCCCTGTTCTTCAGCTTGGCGCAGGCAGCCCAGGAAGGACTGGGACCATAGCTGCACGTCGTGTTCGGTGACTTGCTGGTGCATGGTGAGCATGCGCTGGGTCATGGCGGAGGGGGCGTCGTCAAGCGCCTTGAGCGCATTGAGCAAGGCGGCCTTGACGGACTCGATATCGAAGGGATTACACAGGTAGGCCTGACTGAGCTCATCGGCCGCGCCGGCGAACT
Source organism: Corynebacterium sp. S5S1 (assembly GCF_001913985.1). Lineage (NCBI taxonomy): Bacteria > Bacillati > Actinomycetota > Actinomycetes > Mycobacteriales > Corynebacteriaceae > Corynebacterium > Corynebacterium sp. S5S1. The sequence continues at coordinate 18,138 of NZ_MKXT01000016.1, read as the reverse complement.
CGGAGAGCACCAGCGCGCCCGAGCCATCGTCGTGGCAGGCCACGTATTCCTTGGCCACCAGGTTCATACCGTCCTTGAAGGGGGTCACCAGCATGACATCGGCCATGCGGTAGTAGCAGCGCAGGAGACTCTTGGCCACGCCCCGGTGCTGGTAGTGCACCACCGGGTGGCCCACACGGGCAAAGCGCCCGTTGATGCGGCCAACGGCTTCTTCCACCTCGGAGCGGGTGGCCTTGTAATGGTCGAGGCGCTCGCGCGACGGCGTGGCTAGCTGCACCAGCGCTACCTCTTCCGGGTCGAGCACGCCGGTATCCAGTAACTCCTCAAAGGCGGTCAGCCGCTGCAGGATGCCTTTGGTGTAATCGAGGCGATCCACGCCCAAGATGATTCGCTTGGGTGAGCCCAGTTCTTCGCGCAGCTTGGCGACGTCCCTTTCATCCTCCGCGGTGAACGCGGCAAAGTCCTTTGCAGCGATAGAAATGGGGAAGGCGCCTACGCCGATGGTGCGCCCCTGCGGCAGGCGAATATGCGCGGTGACCTCGCGGGTGCTGGCCTCGCCTTCCACGTTGAGGCCCTGGCGGCGGGCAAGCTCCAAGAAGTTGCGGGCATTGGCCTCCAAGTGGAAGCCAATGAGGTCCGCGCCAAGTAGCCCGCGCACGAGCTCCTCGCGCCAGGGCAGCTGGCGGAAGAGATCGGCAGAAGGGAAGGGGATGTGCAGGAAGAATCCGATGGTGAGATCGGGGCGCTTCTGGCGCAGGATGCCGGGTAAAAGCTGCAGCTGGTAGTCCTGTACCCACACGGTGGCGCCCTCGGCGGCGACCGCGGCTACTTCATCTGCAAAGCGCAGGTTGACCTCGCGATAGGCGTGCCACCAATCGCGGTCATAGGTGGGGGTGACGATGAGATCGTGGTAGAGCGGCCACAGGGTGGCATTAGAAAAGCCCTCATAAAAGCCCTCGAAATCGGACTCAGTGAGCTTGACCGGGTGCAGCAGCACACCGGCATCGGTGCGGAAGGGCTCTGGTACGGCATCGGCCACACCGGGCCAGCCCACCCAGCATCCCTGGTGTGATTCGAGGACTGGAGACAATGCGGTGACCAGACCGCCCGGCGAGGGCGTCCAGGTATGGCTGCCATCGGGCAGGGTCTCCAGATCTACCGGCAGGCGGTTGGCCACCACCACGAAGTCATTGCCACGCTCACTCATGGTGCAAGAATAGCTTAAGACTTCTTAGTGGACTTTTTAGTTGCCTTCTTGGAGGCCTTCTTTGTAGCCTTCTTGGTCGACTTCTTCGTCGATTTCTTGGTGGACTTCTTGGTCGACTTCTTCGTGGACTTCTTGCTGGATTTCTTGGTCGACTTCTTCGGAGCAGCGTCGGCCTGCTCCGCCAGCACCTTCTTGTGCACCAGGCCCTTTGGCTCCACGCCCAGCATGGACATCAGCGTCACGCCGTCGAGGAAGTCCTGCGCATAGGTGGCCACGATGCGGCGGGCTGCGCGGGAGGTCTCCTCCTCAAGGGCGTGATTCTGGTCAGCCTGTGGGTGGGTGTCTTGGACCTTGGGTGGCACGACGTGTCCTCCTGAACGTTGTGGAAACTACTTAAGCGCTTGCAAGAAAAGCTATCAGAGCAAATATTGTACGCTACCGGCGGCGTTTAGGGCCGCTCGGGTCCGGATTCGGTGCCCGGCTGCTCCGGTTTCTGGGCACGAAACGTTTCGGTGCCGGGCACGGTATAGGTGGTCTTCTCGCGCTGCTGCGGCTGCGCCGGCCACTGGGAATCCTCCGGCCACAGGTCCGCGGCCGAGCGGGTATGCGGCGCATGATTTTGGGCCTCGTGGCGCGGGTGCTGCTGCGGCGGCTTCGGCCCGAGCTTGGGTGGTAACTCCGGGCGATTGACGCGCGGGGCAAACGGGGACATCGGCACGCGCGGGATGCGCGGGGCCTTGCGCGCGAGATGCGTGGCCTTATGGAAGGAGAAGCGGCCGATGCGCTTGAAGGCGGTGTACGGGCGGAAGTACTGCGGGCGGCGCAGGCGGCGAGCCACGCGCTCGCCCAGTACTACGCCGGCGGCCAGGGCGCCGGAGATGGCTAGCGCCATCGCCATATTGGTAAAGCCGGTAATCATCTGCTCATTGAGCGAGGCGTACATGCCGCGGTAGAGCATGAGGCCGGGCAGCATCGGCGTATAGCCCACGATCATGGTGATAAGCGGCGGGATTCCCCAGCGGCGCGACATCAAACCGCCGGCCAGGCCAACGACCACCGCGGAAAGACCAGAGGCAATCACCGGGCCGATGCCGAAGGGAACCACCACGAAGTAATAGAAAATCATGCCGGCCGCGGCCGTAAGCCCGGACATGGTGATCTCAATCCAGGCCGCGCCGCAGGCCAGCGCAAAGGCAGCAGAACCGGTGCCGCCGAGCAGCACTAGCAGTGGAATTTCGTGGTAGACCGGCGGGGCCAGCGTGGCCAGCGGCGGCAGATTAAAGCCCAGGGAATCGGCCAGCTGGATGCCCACACCGACGCCGGCGATGATGGCGCCGGTAGATAGCAGCGCCTCAAAGAAACGGGCGGAGGAGGTGACGGGGGCGCGCGTGATGCCGTCGACAAGCGATTGCACCAACGTCAGCCCCGCCACCAGCACGATGATCCCGGAGGCAATGATCTGCGCGGGTGAGAAATTAATGCCGAAAGAGGCCGCGACATTGTACAAAATGGCGGCCGGGAAGACGGCGAAAAAGCCGCCCACCACATTCTGATAAAAGGGCGGCAGGCGGTAATTAGCCAACCAGGCGTTCAGGCCCATGATGAACGCGGAGACCACAAACGCCACCACGCCGACGAGCAGGTCGCCGCCAAGCATCATGGAAATCAGGCCACCCATCGCGCCCCAGCCGAGCATGACCGTGGACGGCTTATAGGGCGCTGGCATGCGGTCGATCTCGTCTAGTCGCTGCTCCGCCATGGCCGGCGGCATCTGGCCGGAGTGGATGGAGCGAATGAGCTTATCGACGGCCGCGAGCTTGGAAAAATCCACGCCAATGCTCGGTACCACGCGGAAGACGTGCAGGTTCTTGCGCTGTTCACTGGTGCCGATGGTGGTGTGGATGGTGATGGTATTCATCAAGATGTCCACGTGGCAGTAGTGCAGGCCATACGACGACGCTGCCAGGTGCACTTGGGCGCGCGCATCCGAGTTGGCGGTGCCGGCTCCGATGAGGATTTCACCAATGCGAGCGGCGATCTCCATAACGCCGGTGACCTGGGCGGCGTCGGTGAGATCAACCGGGGCGAGTGGTGATGGCGGCGGTGCGGCTTTAGCCGCGTCGATGATGGCTACTTGGCCCGAGGAAGCGCGCAGGCGCTCCCGCATAGCGGACAAAAATGACACGGAAATAACCCTCGAAAAAGCGCTGGGAATGTGGGACAGATTCTGCCTGAACTTTAGCCCCTGCACCCTGACAATGCATAGATGGGGGACCGGCTTTCCCTTTGGCGCTGGTGCTCGGGTACTATGCAACGAGCGGGATTTCTCCCGCGGTGCTGGAGTGGCGCAATTGGTAGCGCAACGCACTTGTAATGCGTAGGTTGCGAGTTCAAGTCTCGTCTCCAGCTCAAAAGGAGGCTGGGCCCCGGTGTGGGCCTAGCCTTCGGTGGTTTTTGAGGGGGCGTCGATAAGCTGAAAAAGCCGGTCGACCATGCGTTGGCGATTGGCGGGGGACAGCTTTCGCTGGTTGAGGTGATCGTGCACCCACAGGCCGGTACTAAGAAGCATGACCAGCAGATCATCCTCGTCCGTTTCGGGGGCGGAAGGATCGACCATCCAGCGCGCATCCACCTCGGCCCATTGGGCGGAAAAATCTGGGTGTGTCTGGGAATGTACGCACATCAAAAGCTTGATGAGGGGATCATTTTTGCCCATAGAAAGCACCAAGGCGCGGGAGCGCTCGGCCCAGCCGAGCTCGCTGGCTGGGCGGCCGCCGGCCAGGCGCTCGAGTTCTGCTTCCCAGCGCGCGGCGCAAAACCGATGGCAGTCTACGAGCAGATCGTGGCGGGTAGGGAAGTGATAAATGAGTCCGGACTTGGACATGCCGGTTGCTTGCGCTAGGGAGTCGTAAGTAAGGCCAGAGACGTCCTCGGCGGCGATGATGTCGAGCGCAGCTTCAAGAGCTGCGGTCTTTTTATTGAGTCGCGGCATGCGGATCTCCTGATTTCGGGTTATCTCGGAAACACCAGGCGGTTATCGCGGCTAGGAGCAAGGCGAAGCAAGCTAGGCCGTCGATGGTGGAAAGATAACCGGTATTGTAAGCGCTCGCGGCGGCCGCGTGGGAAGCGGGGTGATGCAGCGCGTCGGTACCCAGTTCCGCGAGGTGAGGGGGCAGTTCGCGGGCCATGAGCAGCGGCACGAGGGTGCCAGTCAGTGCAATGGAGATCAGGGTGCCGAATTCATAGGAGACCGCTTCTACACCCGAGGCCATGCCGGCGCGATGAAGCGGAGCGGCATTGATGATGGCGGTGGAGGACACGGACATGGCCAGGCCCGCGCCTAAGCCGGTGAGCACGAGGGCGGAGACGAGTAGGGGAAGCGTCTCACCCCGGCTCACCACCACCAGGGCCATGCCGGCGGCCATGAGCAAGAATCCGCCGCTAATGAGTGGGAGGAACCCCACGCGATGCAAGGTGGCACCACCCAGGATGGAGGTAGGGATGGCAGATAGAGCCATGGCGGAGATGATGAGGCCGGCGTGGAGGGGCGAGAGGGCGTCGACAAGCTGGAGCTTTTGGGTACTCAACAGCTCCAGGCCGGCGAGGCCGAACATGGCGCCGCCGGCCGTTAGGGCCCCGCCGCTGAATATGCGGGAGCCAAAGATGTCGAAGGTCAGCAGGGGATCTGACAAGCGAGCCTGGCGGCGGCCAAAGGCGAGCGCGCCGCAGATGAAGACGATGCCTGCGGCGCCGCTCACCGGCCAGTTGTGTGCCAGGGATTTAATGGACAGCACTAGGCTGGCGAGAGTGATAAGGGAATACAGGGACGAGGGGAAGTCCCAGTGTTTTAGGGGGTTCGGAGCGTTTGGCGGAGCAAGGAACAAGGTCAGCACAATGGTCACGACCACAACCGGGACATTGAGCAAAAAGACCGAGCCCCACCAGAAGTGCTCCAAAAAGAAGCCGCCCACGGTGGGGCCAGCCGCCGCGCCGATGACGGCGACAGAACCCCAGATGCCAATGGCCGTGTTGCGCTCCACCTCATCGGGAAAAGTCAGGCGGAGAAGCGCCAGGCTCGACGGCATCATGATGGCGGCGCCGCAGCCCAAGAAGGCGCGGCCTAAAACCAGCGTCCAAGCGCTGGGGGAATAGGCAGCGAGCAGGGAAGCGCCGCCGAAGACGGCCAAGCCGATGAGAAACATCCGCCGATGGCCGGTGCGATCGCCCAACGTGCCGGCACCAAGAAGGAGGCCGGAGAGCACCAACGCGTAGGCGTTGATAATCCAGAGTTGCTGGGTATCGGTGGTGTGCAATTGCTGCGATAGCTGCGGCAATGCGGTGTAGAGGATGGAATTATCCAGCCCAACCATGAGTAACCCCAGAGAGATGACGGCGCAGAAAGACCACCGCTGGGCGGCCGTGGAGGCCGCAGCGGCATGGTCTTGTGCGCGGGGCGGGTGGATACTCATAGCGCAGTAAACAGTACCGAACGGTCGTTACAGTTTGCAGCTGAAGATAGGTTAGTATTACCTTCCTCACAGCTGGGCGCAGTGTGTGAGTGTATAAGAGAACAGTGGACTTTCCTGCGGTCTAAGTAGCACAGTGGTATTAACACCAATTAAGAGTTAAGGATGATTTTTAATGGCACGTAACTATGCAGAACAGCTAGTTGACACCCTGGAAAAGCAGGGTGTCGAGCGCATTTATGGCCTCGTCGGTGACTCCCTGAACCCGATCGTGGATGCCGTTCGTCGCTCCTCCATCGAGTGGATTCACGTCCGCAACGAGGAAGCAGCAGCCTTCGCTGCCGAGGCAGACTCCCTGACCACCGGCAAGCTGGCTGTATGTGCCGCATCCTGCGGCCCAGGCAATACCCACCTGATCCAGGGCCTGTACGATGCCCACCGCAACGGCGCCAAGGTGCTGGCACTGGCTTCCCACATCCCATCCCGCCAGATCGGCTCCAAGTTCTTCCAGGAGACCCACCCCGAGGCAATCTTCCAGGAGTGCTCTGGCTACTGCGAGATGGTCAACTCCGCTGAGCAGGGCGGCGTTGTCCTGCACCACGCCATCCAGTCCACCATGGCAGGAAACGGTGTTTCCGTCCTAGTCATTCCAGGTGACGTTTCCATGCAGGACGCTGGGGATGACTCCTTCGTCGAATCTAAGATCTCTGCTGGCCGCCCAGTCGTCTTCCCGGATCCGGCCGAGGCCGCTGCCCTGACCCAGGCCATCAACGAGGCTAAGTCCGTCACCCTCTTCGTTGGCGTCGGCGTCAAGGACGCCCGCGAGCAGGTGCTCAAGCTGGCGGAGAAGATCAAGGCTCCTATCGGCCACGCTCTGGGTGGCAAGATGTACATCCAGTACGAGAACCCGTTTGACGTGGGCATGAACGGCTTGCTGGGCTACGGTGCGGCACACGAGGCCACCCACGAGGCTGACCTGCTTATCCTGCTGGGTACCGACTTCCCGTACAACGACTTCCTGCCGGATGCCAACGTGGCACAGGTGGATATCAATGGCGCCCACATCGGCCGCCGTACCAAGATTTCCTACCCGGTCACCGGTGACGTAGCCGCCACCATCGAGAACATCTTGCCGCACGTGGATGAGAAGAAGGATCGCTCCTTCCTAGACAAGATGCTCAAGAAGCATTACGACAAGCTGGAGAACGTCGTTGAGGCTTATACCTCCAATGTGGATAAGCACACCCCGATCCACCCGGAGTACATTGCGGATCTCATTGACAAGAACGCCGATGAGGATGCCATCTTCACCGTCGATACCGGCATGTGCAACGTGTGGGGCGCTCGCTACATCACCGCCAACGGCAAGCGCGAGCAGATCGGCTCCTTCCGCCACGGCACCATGGCCAACGCTCTGCCACAGGCACTGGGTGCACAGGCCGCTAACCCGGGCCGCCAGGTCATCACCTTCTCCGGTGATGGCGGACTGTCCATGCTGATGGGTGAGCTGCTCACCGTGAAGCTGCACAACCTGCCTATCAAGATGTTCGTGTTCAACAACTCTTCTTTGGGCATGGTCAAGCTGGAGATGCTGGTGCAGGGTCTGCCGGAGCACGAGACCGACCACGAGTCCGTCAACTTTGCCAAGATTGCAGAAGCTTCCGGCATCAAGCACTTCCGCATCGAAGATCCGAAGGACGCACCGGAGCAGATCAAGAAGGCGCTGGCTTATAACGGCCCGGCTCTTATCGACGTCGTTACTGACCCCAACGCCCTCTCCCTGCCACCAACGCTGACCATCGAGCAGCTCATGGGCTTCTCCAAGGCTGCCACCCGCACCGTTCTGGACGGTGGCGTTGGCCAGATGATCACCATGGCAAAGTCCAACCTGCGCAACATCCCGCGCCCGCAGGACTTCTAAATAGCGCGCTGCGCTACCTACCACGCCCTTCCCCATCTAAGGAGGGGCGTGGTTTTCTTTTACCCCGACCAGGCCGAGTACTCACGTTCACAGGATTCAGGCAGAAACTCTTCAGTAGGCTGGAAAGCAAGCGTGTCATGATGACGTGTTAGAAAATCACAACCTTTAAGGGGATCTGAGGAGAACATGGAAGACACTAAACTCGCCAAGGTTCTTGTCGTCGATGACGAACCCAATATTGTGGAGCTACTCACCGTATCGCTGAAGTTCCAGAACTTCGAGGTGTACAGCGCCAATTCCGGCAACGAGGCGCTGCGCATTGCCCGCGAAGTAAACCCTGATGCCTACATCCTGGACGTCATGATGCCGGGCATGGATGGCTTCGAGCTGCTGGGCAAGCTGCGCCAAGAAGGCTTGGACGGCCCGGTGCTCTACCTCACCGCTAAGGACGGTGTGGATCAGCGCATCCACGGCCTGACCATCGGCGCGGATGATTACGTGACGAAGCCATTTAGCCTGGAAGAAGTGATCACCCGCCTGCGCGTCATCATGCGCCGCGGCGGCGCGGCGGAAGAATCCACCAACGATGCCACCATGAGCTATGCGGATCTGACGCTCAATGATGACACCCATGAGGTCACCAAGGCCGGCGAGCTCATCGAACTTTCTCCCACCGAGTTCAACCTCCTGCGCTACCTCATGCAGAACAAGGAAGTGGTGCTGTCCAAGTCCAAGATTCTGGACAATGTGTGGCACTACGATTTCGGCGGCGATGGCAACGTGGTCGAGTCCTATATCTCTTACCTGCGCCGCAAGATTGATACCGGCGAGACGCAGCTGATCCACACCGTGCGCGGCGTGGGTTATGTACTGCGCACCCCGCGCTCCTAAAGTGCTTAAATGATGGAAGATTCACAGGAGACCCAGGGCCAGGCGCCTGCACCGGCGGCGGCGCGCCCGCAGTCCATGTGGCTTGAGGGCCTGGGGCAAGGCGAAGGGGAGGAAAAGTCCTCCAAGCGGCGAATGTTTTCCCAGATTCCGCAGGCAATGCCGCTGCGGACGTGGCTGGTCATCCTCCTCGTCGTGGTCTCCGGGCTCGGCATTACGGGCTCGTCCTTTGCGGTGAATTCCATCATGCGCAACGTCCTGTTCAATAACGTCGATGATGAGCTGCGCTCCGCGTCGACCACGTGGGCGCGCGATATCAGCAATGACTTTTTCATCGGCGATCACACCAAGCGCCCGCCTACCGAATACGTGGTGCTGAACTACCTGCCCGATGGCACCATCCGCTACTCGGGACCATCGTCAACCACCCCGAATGCGGAGAATATCCCGCTCGGCGGCTACCCCACCACCGTGGGTTCCATCGAGAACAACACCAAGTGGCGCGCGCTCGCCTTCGCGGATTCCAAGGGCGTCATCACGGTCATTGCTAAGGACATGACCCATGAAAAAGAAATCCTGCACGGCCTAGCCATGGTGCAGGTGACCATTGCTGCCATTGCTTTGGCTGCCATTGCGGCCGTGGGTTTCTGGTTTATTCGCAGGGCGTTGCGGCCGCTGCGGGTGGTGGAAAAGACGGCGTCGCAAATCGCGGCAGGCGACCTAGACAAACGCGTGCCCAAGTGGCCGCTGCACACGGAGGTGGGCCAGCTGGCTGCCGCGCTCAATATCATGTTGGGTCAGCTGCAGCGCTCCGTCGTGCGCGCGCAGGAGAAAGAGGAACAGATGCGTCGCTTCGTCGGCGATGCTTCGCATGAGCTGCGCACGCCGCTGACGAGCCTGCGCGGCTATACCGAGCTTTATCGCTCCGGTGCCACCAAGGATGTGGACCTAGTCTTTTCCAAGATCGATGATGAGTCCAAGCGCATGTCCTTGCTGGTGGAGGACCTGCTGGCCCTCACCCGCGCTGAAGGCACGCGCCTAGACCTGCGCCCGGTGGACCTACTGGAACTGGCCCTGTCCGTGGGCTCTTCCGCGCGCGCGGCCTTCCCCGGCCGCGAGATTGAGGTGGCCAACGACGCCAAATCTATCCCGGTGGTCAATGGCGATGCCAGCCGCCTGCACCAGGTGCTGCTCAACCTAGTGACCAACGGCATCCGCCACGGCGGCGAGGAGGCCACAGTGACGCTGCGCCTGCGCCGCGAGGACAATGATGTGCTGGTCGATGTCAGCGATGACGGCAAGGGCATGTCCCAGGAAGATGCGGCGCACATCTTCGAGCGTTTCTACCGCGCGGATACCTCGCGCACCCGCGATACCGGCGGCTCCGGCCTGGGCTTGGCCATCGTCCACTCCCTGGTGGAGCAGCACGATGGCAGCATTAGCGTCGACTCCGAGCTCGGCCGCGGCACCACCTTTACGGTGCGCCTGCCCGCGCTTGCCGACGCCCCCTCTGAGCCCTAGTCCTCCCGAATACCGTCCTCGTTGCAGCCGAGGTGCTGACGGATGCGGGCGGCCGCCTCATCCATCGCGGCATCGTCGGTGTTATCGGCGTCGAAGGCCTTGGCAAAGTCATACTCTTCCATCTTCTCGGTGGGGAAGAGGTGGATATGGGTATGCGGGACATCGAATCCAGCGATGATGTAGCCGGTGCGCGGGGTATCAAACGCGGTCTTGATAGCGCCGCCGATTTCCAGGGCGACCTCGTTGAGGTGGGCCCAGGTCTGTGGATCCAGGTCGGTCCACTTATCTACTTCCTCGATGGGCACGACCAAGGTGTGGCCGTAGCGCAGCGGCTCGATGGAGAGGAAAGCCACGCAGGTCTCATCGCGGTAGACAAAGCGAGCGGGTAGTTCACCATTAATGATCTTTGTAAATACAGAAGCCATGTGTGCCAGGCTACCCGCTGGTTATGATGGTGGGCATGCGCATTCTCGTAATTGGTTCGGGCGGCCGTGAACACGCCCTTGTCAAGGGCCTGTCCGCCGACTCCAAGAGCACCGAAATTCACGCCGCGCCGGGCAGTGCGGCCATGTCCACCCTCGCTACCGTCCACCCGGACTACTCCCAGGTAGATAACGCTGATCGCATGGTGGAGCTCGCCCAGAGCATCGCCGCGGACCTCGTTGTCATCGGTCCTGAGGTTCCCCTCGTCGCCGGCGTGGCCGATGCCCTGCGCGCGGCCGGCATCGCTGTCTTCGGCCCCAGCAAAGACGCAGCCCAGATCGAGGGATCCAAGGCATTTGCCAAGGACGTCATGGAGTCCGCCGGCGTCAAGACCGCCCGCGCGGAACAGCTGCGCCCGGGCTCCACCGAGGACGACATTGAGGCCGCGCTCGACCGCTTCGGCCCGCAGTTCGTGGTCAAAGACGATGGCCTGGCCGGCGGTAAGGGCGTGGTGGTCACCCCGGACCGCGCCGCCGCCCGCGCCCACGTCGATGCCGTCCTCGCGGCCGGCAGCCCGGTGCTGCTGGAATCCTTCCTTGACGGCCCCGAAGTCTCGCTCTTTTGCTTAGTCGATGGTGAGACCGTCGTCCCGCTGCTGCCGGCCCAGGATCACAAGCGTGCCTATGACAACGACGAAGGCCCCAATACCGGCGGCATGGGCGCCTACACCCCGCTGCCGTGGCTGCCGGAGGACGGCGTACAGCGCATCGTGGACGAGGTCTGCACCCCTGTGGCCAAGGAGATGGCGCGCCGCGGCACCCCTTATTCCGGTCTGCTTTACGCCGGCCTGGCCTGGGGCGAAGAAGGCCCGGCCGTCGTCGAGTTCAACTGCCGCTTCGGCGATCCGGAGACCCAGGCCGTGCTCTCCCTGCTCAAGTCCCCGCTGGCTGAGGCCCTCTACGCCACGGCCACCGGCACCCTCTCCGAGCTCCCGCCGCTGGAGTGGGAGGATGGCTTCGCCGTCATCATCGTCATGGCGGCCGAGGGCTACCCGGCTTCCCCGCGCAAGGGCGATGCCATCTCTGGCGCCGCCTTGGACGATCCGCAGCGCGTCCTCCATGCCGGCACCGTGCATACCGATGGCGCCTACCGCACCGCGGGCGGCCGCGTGCTCAGCGTGCTGGGTAAGGGCGCCACGCTTGCCGACGCCCGCGCAAACGCCTACGCCGCCGTCGACGGCATCGAGTTTGCGGGTGGCTTTGTGCGCCGGGACATCGGCAAGCGAGCAGAAGACGGTGAGATTTCTCTCTAACCTTTCACCCCGCGGCGGGGCAGGCATGGAATAATAGCCACGTGGCTGAAAAGAAGAAGATTTCCAACGTCCTGTCCTCCCGCTATGCCTCCGCGGAATTGTCCAATATCTGGAGCCCGGAGCATAAAATCATCTTGGAGCGCAAGCTCTGGATTGCGGTCATGCGCGCCCAGAAGGATCTGGGCGTAGACATCCCCGCCAAGGCCATCGATGCCTACGAGGCCGTGGTAGAGGACGTGAACCTCGGGTCCATCGCGGAGCGCGAGCGCGTCACCCGCCACGATGTGAAGGCCCGCATCGAAGAATTCAATGCGCTGGCCGGCTACGAGCACATTCACAAGGGCATGACCAGCCGCGATCTCACCGAGAACGTGGAGCAGCTGCAGATCCACACCTCGCTGGAGATCATCCGCGATAAGGCCATCGCCGTGGTCTCCCGCATCGGACGTCACGCCGCCGAGTACCAGTCCTTGGTTATGGCCGGCCGCTCCCACAACGTGGCCGCGCAGGCCACCACGCTGGGCAAGCGCTTCGCTACGGCCGGCGATGAGATGCTACTGGCCATCGAGCGCGTCGAAGAACTCTTGGCACGCTACCCGCTGCGCGGCATCAAGGGCCCGATGGGTACCTCCCAGGACATGCTCGATCTCATGGGCGGCTCCGAGGACAAGCTCGCCTCCTTGGAGACCGCGATCGCGGATTACCTGGGCTTCCACCGCATCTTCAATTCCGTGGGCCAAGTCTACCCGCGCTCCCTCGACTTCGACGCCATCTCCGCCCTAGTGGAGCTCGGCGCCGCCCCGTCCTCCCTGGCCACCACCATCCGCTTGATGGCCGGCAACGAGACCGTCACCGAAGGCTTCAAGGAGGGCCAGGTTGGCTCCTCTGCTATGCCGCACAAGATGAACGCCCGCTCCTGCGAGCGCGTCGGCGGCCTGCAGGTCATCCTCCGCGGCTACCTGACCATGGCCGCGGACCTCGCTGGCCAGCAGTGGAACGAGGGTGATGTCTTCTGCTCCGTCGTCCGCCGCGTCGCGCTTCCCGATGCCTTCTTCGCCCTCGACGGCCAATTCGAAACCTTCCTCACCGTCCTCGACGAGTTCGGTGCCTTCCCGGCCATGATCGACCGCGAACTGGAGCGCTACCTGCCCTTCCTGGCCACCACCCGCATCCTTATGGCGGCCGTGCGCGCTGGTGTGGGACGCGAGACCGCCCACGAGGTCATCAAGGAAAACGCCGTGGCCGTCGCGCTCAATATGCGCGAAAACGGCGGCGAGCAGGACCTAGTCCAACGCCTTGCCGCCGATGACCGCCTGCCCATGGATGAGTCCGACCTCGAGGCCGCCCTGGCCGATAAGCACGCCTTCATCGGCGCCGCCGAGTCCCAGGTCAGCCAGGTGCTCAACCGCATCAACGCGCTAGTAGGCGAGCACCCCAAGGCTGCGGCCTATACCCCGGGCGAGATCCTCTAAACCGAGCCGCGCAGGGCGTCTTCCTGTCGCGGTGCGCCCCACCTGTTGCAGTGCGCCCCGCTTTTCGCATTTCGATCAAATAACCCCCGAATCCCACGCGGTTTTCGCGGCTTATTTGATCGAAACGTGCTCGCTACCCCTGGGCGCTAGAATGAAGGTCATGCGACCTGAGCTTTCTTCTTATACCCATCTTGCCTCCGGCAAGGTCCGCGATATCTACGATGTAGACGAGAACACTCTTCTGATGGTGGTCTCGGACCGCATCTCGGCCTACGACCACGCCCTCGAGCCGGCCATCCCGGACAAGGGCCGCGTGCTGACCGCAACCTCGAAGTTCTTCTTCGACTCTATCGATTTCCCCAACCACCTGGCCGGCCCGCTGGATGATGAGCGCATCCCCGCCGAGTGCCTCGGCCGCGCGATGGTGGTTAAGAAGCTGGATATGCTGCCCTTCGAGTGCGTGGCCCGCGGCTTCCTCACCGGTTCCGGCCTGAAGGAGTACAAGACCAACGGCACCGTGTGCGGTATCGAGCTGCCGGAGGGCCTAGTCGAGGCTTCCCGCCTGCCCGAGCCCATCTTCACCCCGGCAACCAAGGCGGAACAAGGCGAGCACGATGAGAACGTCTCCTTCGACTACGTGGTGGACAAGCTGGGCGCCGAGCGCGCCGAGGAGCTGCGCGCGGCCACCCTCCGCATCTACTCCGAGGCCGCCGCGCTCGCGGAGGAGAAGGGCATTATCCTCGCCGATACCAAGTTCGAGTTCGGCCTAGACCAAGACGGCACCCTCGTTCTGGCCGATGAGGTCCTTACCCCAGATTCCTCCCGCTACTGGCCGGCCGATTCTTACGTGGAAGGCGAGGTCCAGCCGTCCTTCGACAAGCAATACGTGCGCAATTGGCTGACTTCTGACGCCTCCGGGTGGGACCAAGCCGCCGACGGCACTCCGCCCCAGCTTCCCGACGACGTCGTTTCCGCCACCCGCCTGCGCTACATCGAGGCCTATGAGCGGCTTTCCGGCGAGCGCTTCGCGGACTTTCTCTCGCCCGAGGCCTAGCTGCCCTAAGGCTTCCGCCCTAAGGCTTCCGCCCTAGGGCGCCACGCGTACAGTGGGGCGGCATGAGCAACGAGAATCTTTCCGCCCCCGTGGCCGCCGTCCACCCCGTGACCCGTTCCTTCCACGGACGCGAGTTCGTGGATAACTACGAGTGGCTGCGCGATAAGGAATCCCAGGAAACCCTGGATTACCTCAACGCAGAAAATGATTACACCAAGGCGAAGACCGCGCACTTGGATGAGATGACGGAGAATATCTTCCAGGAGATTAAGTCCCGCATCAAGCAAACCGATATGTCCGTGCCTTCTCGCCGCGGCGATTACTGGTACTACGGCCGTACCGAGGAGGGCAAGAGCTACGGCTACTCTTGCCGGCTCCCGGTAGAGGAGGGGGCTGACCCATGGACTGCCCCGGTTATCCCAGAGGAAGGCACCCCGGAAGGCGAGGAGATTATCCTCGACGCCAACGCGCTGGCGGAGGGCAAGGACTTCTTTGCCCTCGGTGCCGCCTCCATCTCTGATTTCGGCCGCTACCTGGCCTATTCCGTGGACTTCGCCGGCGACGAGCGCTTTGAGCTCTATATTAAGGACTTGGAAAGCGGAGCGCTTCTCGACGACCACCTCAAGGGCATCTTCTACGGCGCCACCTGGGCCGGCGACGGCTATATCTTTTACACGACCGTCGACGAGGCATGGCGCCCTGACGCCATCTGGCGCCACAAGGTAGGCACCGCGCAGTCCGAGGACGTGCAGGTGTTTAAGGGAGAAGATGAGCACTTCAACGTCGGCATCGGCAGCGCTCGCTCTGATAAATACCTCTTCCTTGGCGTGAGCTCCAAGGTGACTTCTGAGGTGTGGGCCCTCGAAGAAGACAACCCCGAGGGTGAATTCCGCCTGCTGTGGGAGCGCGAATCTGGCGTGGACTACGACGTCGATCACGCCGTCGTTAAGGGCGAGGACTACTGGATCGTCACCCACAACGCCACCGGCCCCAACTTCGAGGTGGGCTATACCAAGGCCGAAGGCGACCTGCCCGCTCTTCGGGATCTGCCCGCGCTCCTGCCTCATAAGGAAACCACCCGCATCGAGGGCGTGGATACCTACCGCGACCAAATCGTGGTGGGTTACCGTCGCGGTGGCATCGGCCGCGCCGCCATCATGCGCATTAGCGACGGCTTTGGCGAGTTCGAAGAGCTCAACTTCAATGAGGAGCTCTTCACCGTTTCCGTATCCGGTAACCCGGAGTGGGACGCGCCGGTGCTTCGCGTGAGCTACGTGTCTTTCACCCAGCCCTCCCAGCTCTTTGATTACCGCGTGGACACCGGCGAATTTACCCTGCTCAAGGAGCAGGAGGTTCCCGGCGGTTATAACCCGGATGACTACGTGGCCTACCGCCTGTGGACCACGGCTGCCGACGGCACCGATATCCCCGTATCCATTGTCCACCGCGCCGACCTCGACCGCACCCAGCCGAATCCGACCCTGCTCTACGGATACGGCTCTTACGAGGTCAGTGTCGATCCGGCCTTCTCCGTTACCCGCCTGTCTCTTATGGACCGCGGCATGATTTTTGCGGTTGCCCATGTGCGCGGCGGCGGCGAGATGGGTCGCACCTGGTACGACGACGGCAAAATGCTCAAGAAGAAAAACACCTTTACCGACTTCATCGATGTCGCTGATGATCTCATCGCCCGCGGCGTGACCACCGCAGACCAAATGGTGGCCGAGGGCGGTTCGGCTGGCGGAATGCTCATGGGTGCTATCGCCAATATGGCCCCGGATCGCTTCACCGCCATCCAGGCCGTTGTTCCGTTCGTGGATCCGCTGACCTCTATCCTCATGCCGGAACTGCCGCTTACCGTGCCTGAGTGGGAGGAATGGGGCGACCCGTACCACGATCCTGAGGTCTATGACTACATGAAGTCCTATTCGCCGTACGAGAATATCGAGGCCAAGGACTATCCGGACATCCTGGCTATTACCTCGCTTAACGACACCCGCGTGCTCTATGTCGAACCGGCCAAGTGGATTGCCCAGCTGCGGGCGACGGCTACCGGCGGCGAATTCCTGCTCAAGACAGAAATGGCTGCAGGCCACGGCGGAGTGTCTGGACGTTATGAAAAGTGGCGCCAAAACGCCTTCGAGTATGCGTGGACGATTAATAAGGCCACCGGTCTGGAGAAGTAAAACCCGGATAGGGGGCCAACGCGCGAATCCTGAATTCCTGTGCGATAATTTTTCTTATGAATGGCCACCTTCTGGTATCTATCTCCAGCATCTTTGATGACACGCGGAAGCAGGCTAGCCGGCTCCTCTCGATCCTTGATCGAGAGGAGATTCCTGTTTCCCTGCTGATTGCCCCGCATATCGACGGCAACTGGCACCTTGCCAAAGACAAAGACACCAAAAGCTGGCTTCGAGACCAAGCCGATGGTGGCCGCATTCTCATCCTCAATGGTTTCGACCGCTCGGTGCAAGGCCGCCGGGCAGAGTTCGCGAATCTCGACTCCCACGAGGCAAAGCTCCGACTCGCGGGTGCTACCCGCCAGATGGCCAAGATCGGCTTCGAACCCACAATCTTCGCCCCACCGCGCTGGCGCATGTCTCCCGGCACCTTGCAGGTATTGCCACAATTCAAGTTCGAGGTAGCAGCCTCCACCCGCGGCATTTTGCAGATCAATTCCGGTAAATTCCACCAGGCCCGTAACTTGTCCTTTGGCGAGGGCTTCGGCTCCGCTAAGTGGTGGCGCAAAAACATCATCCGTGCGGCAGAGCGTTCCGCGCAGCGCGGCAATACCGTCCGCCTGTCCGTGTCCGGACGAAACCTAGATGACCGCAAGGTGATCCATGACTTCGTCAAGGCCGCCGACCGCGCCATCAATGCAGGGGCGACTCCTGCCGATTATGGTGCCTTCCTGCCAAAGTAGGCGGCGAGCTTTTTGCTTCCGGTAGTGCTGCAAGGCTCGATGACCTGGTACGACAGTTGAGAAACACCTGTCGACGAAAGCAGCAAAACCGGACAAGTTGGCTGTAGATGTTTTGCATCCAACCGTCACTTGGACATTAAGGATGCGTGGCGAAGTGGAGCGGGAACGCTAAAAGCTTTTAAACCTCATCAGCGTCCCATTGCTTTAGTCCAGCGATGAAAATCTCCACTATGTCGTCCAATTCTGCACCGAACATTTTATCAGCTGGGCGGGGGAGAGGCCGAGAAAGCATGATAATTCCCAGGTGAAACGTGAACGGTTGCAGATGGGGGGAGCAGAGACCATGCTCGGCGGCTGCCTTGAGGAAAGGCCGATACGCATCCTCCAATTCGCTAACCATTTGGTTCATATCTTCTTTGGTGAAGATCTTTGCTAATTCTGGCATTACTTCCTGCGCGACAGCTGGAAGCTGCAGGTTTATCAGTCCATGGATGGTGGCTTGCCATATATCGCCGGGGGCAGCAGGAAACTGGGCGAGTTGGGTATCAATTAGTTCGCGGATTTGTTCCAGCGCGTCATAGACGAGGGCAGTAAAGATATCTGTTTTTTGGGGGTAGTGCCGGGTAACTGTAGCTACTCCCACTTGGGCTTCTCGAGCAATGGCTCGCATCGAGACCTTTATGCCTTCGCGCGAAATAAGAGTCTTTGCCGCCTGAATTATGGCTTGCCGATTGTCCGATGCATTTTTCCTCATTGTTGTGAGTCTACCTTGACAGAAAAGTAAATGGAACAGTATGCTCCATTTAGTCAAGTGAAACATAGTGTTCCAAATAGGGAGAAAGCTCATGTCTGTCGATTTGGGGTAGTTGGTACCGCGAGTCTGCGTAGTTGGTACCGGTGTTCCACGTACCCGGTACTGCAAGGGGTTTTCTTTCATAGTTGATGTTG